>NZ_DAOMQT010000009.1:0-137273 GCF_035445465.1 Agriterribacter sp. | reverse complement strand
ACCACAACCAGCCGTTTGAAAAAAGAATTATTCTATTTTTACCGGACAGCAATGACCTGAAACCTGCAACTTGAACCTGAACCCGGGATCTGACTGCTGAAAGCTGACGGCACTCTAAAAATTCGGCGCCAGTTGTCTCGTACGGTAATAGTCTAACATATAGTTCACCACTTCTTCGGAGGTATCAACAATTTCAAACAGGGCAAGGTCTTCGGGGTTGATATTGCCTTCCACCAGCATCACATCTTCGAGCCAGTTTATCAGGCCCTGCCAGTATTTCCTGCCCACCAGCACCATAGGCATTTGTTTGAACTTTTCCGTTTGTATTAAAGTAGCTACTTCAAAAAACTCATCTAAGGTCCCAAAGCCTCCGGGCATCATTACAAAACCCTGCGAATATTTGGTGAACATTACCTTGCGTACAAAGAAGTAATCAAAATTCAGCAGCTTATCCTTATCAATATAGTCATTGGGCCGTTGCTCAAAAGGCAGGTCAATATTTAATCCCACGCTTTTCCCATTTGCCAGTACCGTTCCTTTATTGGCTGCTTCCATAATACCGGGGCCGCCGCCGGTAATAACGCCAAAGCCTTCCTCCGACAGCCTGCGGGCAATTTCTACTGAGAGGTCGTAATATAGCGTGCCCGGCTTTGTACGGGCCGAGCCAAATATGGAAATGCAGGGGCCGATCTTACATAAGGCTTCAAAGCCTTCTACAAATTCTGCCATTATCTTAAATAGCTGCCAACTGCTGTGGCCCATGCTTTCCTTCCAGTGTCTTTCCTTTAAAGTTTTAAGGGTTGCATTCATACGTGTTGTTTTAGGATAAAGATCTTATTCGAATAGTGTTAAGTCAATCAAATTTTGTCTGTATGTTATCAGGGGGGTGAATAGGCAATAGTGAATCTCACTATTCACCATTCACACAGCCTTAGATGGTAAAGCCACCGCTTATGCAGTGGCCCTCCTTTTGTATAACGTGCGGTATAAAAATTTAGTTTGCGGAAGCTGTTTTTTTTGAAATAGCCAGCAAACCGAGGTAGGTAAGCATGCCGTTGTAGATCAGTAGCTCATATCCAATTTTGAAATTACCGAAAAGCGACAGGGAAAGCGATTTGATATTTTCAACCCACTGTCCGGTTAAATTTAACTGCGGCTGATACCATTCTATATTGTTGATCATATCAACACCAAGGATCAGCAGTGGGGCCAGCAAACAAACGATCAGCGATAAACGGTCATTAATGATTCTTTTGCTAAGGATACCAAAAGCAAATAAGCCAAGCAGCGGACCATAGGTAAAGCCTGCTACTTTAAGAATAACATCAATGATAGATTTATTATCTACCAGCTTAAAGCCTAACACAACTATAAAAAATATAAAAGCAAAAGTAAAATGGGTCGTCAGCCTTATCTTTCTCCGCTTGCTTTCACTCCAGTGCTCCTTCCGCTTTAGACCCAGGATATCTATACAAAAAGAAGAAGTTAGCGCGGTTAATGCGCCATCGGCACTCGGGAACAACGCAGAGATCAACCCGATGATGAATATAATGGATACTGCGGTTGGCATATAGCTCAGCGCTGCGGTTGGAAACAGGTCATCAGGTGGAACATTGATTCCTTTTTCGGCAGCAAAAATATACAACAAACCACCTAAGAAAAGAAACAGGAAGTTTACCAGTGCCATGATGATGCTGAAAGTAACCATGTTCTTCTGGGAATCTTTCAGGTTCTTTACACTGATGTTTTTTTGCATCATCTCCTGGTCAAGCCCCGTCATGGCAACCGTAATAAATACGCCTCCCAGAATATGTTTCAGGAAGTGGGATGAGCTGTTAATGTCTGTGTTGAATATTCTGGTTAAGCCGAGATCACCCAGCTTATTCAGTGTTCCGGAAAAGCTATGCCCGAGGTTGTTCATAATAAAGATTGTGCATACAACCAGTCCCAGCAACATAAAAGAAGTTTGCAGGGTATCTGTAAACACAATGGTTTTAACGCCTCCTTCAAAAGTATAGAGGATGATCATGAGCAGTATAATAACCGTGGTAAGCCAGAAAGGCATGCCCAGGTTATCGAGAATAAATATCTGGAGGATATTGATAACAAGATATAGCCTGGCTGTTGCACCCAATGTTCTGGAGATGATAAAAAACAGGGCGCCGGTTTTATAGGAGATCATTCCAAAACGGTGCTGCAGGTAATTATAGATGGAGGTAAGGTTCAGCCGGTAATACAGGGGCAGGAGAATAAATGCAATTAAAAAATAGCCGATCAGGTACCCGATAACCACCTGGAAATACGCAAAGCCCGCGCCGCCTACCGTTCCCGGTACCGATACAAAAGTTACGCCCGACAGGGAAGTGCCGATCATGCCAAAAGCCACCAGCATCCAGTTGGAGCTTTTATTGCCAATAAAAAAGGAGTCGTTGTTAGAATTGCGCGAGGTGTAGTAAGCTACCACTAAAAGCAAAAGAAAGTATCCTACCACAAATGAAAAAAGCAGCCAGGGAGACATATGGTATATTAAAGTTTAGGAGGAAAGATAAAACTTTTATTTTTTATGGAATAGAAAGTATGTTGCTCCGTATCATTGCAGCACAAAACACGGTTTATGCAAATTCAGGCGGTAACAGTTTTTTGCGGATCCAAACAAGGCGCCAACCCGCAATACGAAAAAGATGCGGCGCATCTCGGTAAGCTGATAGCGGAAGCCCGGCTTGAGCTAATATATGGCGGCGGCAACAAAGGCATGATGTCGGCAGTAGCCAATGCTGCATTGCAAAATGGAGGTAACGTAACCGGCGTTATTCCTCAAATACTTATAGAATGGGAACAGCAGCATACCGGGTTAACAGAACTTATCGTTACCGATAATATTCATCAGCGAAAAAAGCTGATGTATGAATTATGCGATGCTGCTATTGTTTTGCCGGGCGGCTATGGAACTTTAGATGAGCTGTTTGAAATGCTTACCTGGAACCAGTTGAACATCCACAACAAAAGCATATTCATGCTCAATACAGCGGGCTATTACCGGCACCTGGAGGCACACATACATAAAATGGAGGCGGAAGGATTTTTATATGGTCACCCGGAAGAACGAATTATTTTCAGCGATACGCCTGAGGCATTGATGAATAGCATAAAGGGCTAAGGTTGAGTTACCGCCCGGCTCGTGTCTGCGCGAAATGACAGTTAGGAGCGCGATGCTTTTACTATCGGCCAACCAGGAAGCTGTGTTGAAGCTGACTTTTACTTCTGGCATCCAAAACGCGCCATTATTTAGCCGTAACCCCAAAAAATGCTAACTTTTGGTAAAATATTCAGTTATGAAGCATTCATTTGTAGTTTTCCTGCTGAGCATTTTAATTTTATTGCAGTCTTCTCCGGCTTATACCCAACCGCCCCGGGAGCATAAAACCCTTGCTATAGGCGCCGCTGCGCCCGATTTTACATTGCCCGCTGTTGATGGTAAAACCTATACACTTGCATCTTTCAAAAACAGTAAAATATTGGTGATCATCTTTACCTGTAATCACTGCCCTACCGCACAGGCTTATGAAGACCGCATCATACAACTTACTGCTGATTATTCCGGCAAAGGCGTTGCCGTTGTTGCCATTATGCCTAATGATCCACAGTCCATTACCTTAAGCGAGCTGGACTATACAGATTTAAGCGATTCCTTTGAGGAAATGAAGATCCGTGCCAAAGAAAAGCAATTCAATTTCCCGTATCTGTATGATGGCGATACACAGGCAACGGCAAAAGCGTACAGACCTGCCGTTACCCCACATGTTTTTATTTTTGATGGCGCCCGCAAACTCCGTTTCCAGGGAAGGATAGATGATGTGGAAAATCCTGCCAAAACGCCAAAGCATTTTGATACGCGAAATGCTATAGAAGCTTTGCTTGCCAATAAGGAAGTAAGTACACCCACTACAAAAGTTTTTGGATGTTCAACGAAATGGAAGGAAAAGAGCGATTGGATTGTTAAGGCGCAGCAGGAGTGGGCAAAAGAGCCGGTACAGCTGAACGATATAGATGTAGCAGGAATAAAAAATTTGCTGAAGAATGATTCTGAAAAGCTGCGTTTAATCAATATCTGGGCCACCTGGTGCGGTCCCTGCGTTACGGAATTCCCGGAGTTTATAACCATGAACAGGATGTACCGTAAACGGGATTTCGAATTCATCAGCATCAGTGCCGACGACCCTGCCAAAAAAGAAAAGGCATTGCAGTTCCTGAAAAAACAACAGGCTTCCAATGCCAATTATATTTTTAGTATGGATGACAAGTACCAGCTTATTGAAGCGGTAGACTCTAACTGGCAGGGCGCACTGCCCTATACTATCCTGGTAGAGCCCGGGGGTAAAATTGTATATGCCAGGCAGGGGATTATTGATCCGCTGCAAATGAAAAAAACGATCATTGAGCATCCGTTGTTGGGGCGGTATTATTGAGAATGTGAGGAATGTGAGAAATGTGGAAATGTGAGGAATGTGAAAATGTGAAAAATATGGGGGATTTGAAAATAGGGTCAGGAGATCAGGTCGCAAAGCATTATCGTGATTTAACTTTTTGTTACTTTTTCTTTCAAGAGAAAAAGTAAAAAGAAACATTTATTCCTTTCTTAAAGCGCTGATGCAATTGCTCAATGAACGGAAATGATGATAGGTGGCTTTCCAGATATGGCCTTTGAGACTTTTTTTGAGTTCGGGCTGTTTATCTAATCCGCCTTCATACCAGTCGCCGAATTCGTGATCAATGAGGTAGGTTTGGGTATAGTTCCAGAGCTGCCTGAACTTTTCAAAATAGTGTAAAGGATCGTTTGGGAAAAGATCGGCCATGAATAACAGGGTGTTCATTCCTTCTGCCTGCGCCCACCAGTTTTTGCTATCCTTTATGATCGTGATCTTATCGTCTCCTTTAAAATAATAGCCTTCATCATAAAATCCTCCAACAGCGCTATCCCAGCCGTTGCGTAAAGCATGATCCACCATAAGTTTGGCTTTCAGGAGGGTGATGCTGTCGTTTTCAAGTCCCAATATATGGGACGCTTCAAGCATGAGCCAGGCGGTTTCCACGTCATGACCAAAGGAAACATGATCAAGGTAGCGATGTTTCAAAATAGTTACTTTAGCTGAATCACTGAATGAAACGGGCGTCCAGTCGGGTTGAAAGAAAAGCGTAAGGCTTCCCTTGGGTGAGGTAATGGTATCCCTGATAAGCAGCAGCATTTCGTTTAAGCGTTCGCGTAATAACGGGTCGGGCCATACCAGGTATAGTTCGGTGAAAGCTTCCAGCAGGTGAATAGCGCTGTTCTGGTCTTTATATCCCAGGTCGGAAGTGGAAGTAATATCAGCGTTTCGTTTAACGGGAGTGCCATCTCTTTGCATGTGCTGAAAATAGCCTTTGTATACCGGGTCGTGGCTGTGTTTTTCCAGCCAGGCAAAGGCCTGCTTTGCGAGATGCAGTGCGACGGTATCGCCTGATGCTTTATAATAAGCGGCAAGCGCATAAATACCAAATGCATTGCCGTATGCTTCTTTTGCTGCAAAACCGTTGTGCTTTACTTTTCCTTTTTGATCCACCAGCGTATAAAATCCACCATAGGATTTATCCCACATTACATCTTTAAGAAAAAGAAAGCCATGCTTTGCGCCTGTTTTATAATGTACAACAGCAGGGTATAGTTCAGCCGCTTTTGCATTAACCCAGGTATGGCGTGCCTGCGTTACGATCATTTTATCCTGGTTGGGCGCCGGTTTAAAATTATAAGTATAGGAACTTGTAAACCCTCCGTATACCGTATCCAAAGACCGGGGATACCATTGAACCAGCAATTCCTTTTGCAAGCTGTTTTCCATGGAGCGGGCAATCTGCAATCTTTCAGCTTTGTTGTTTTTTGCTGATAAGGTTTGCTGCTGTGCGTATGCAGCATGATGTAAAAAAAGTGAAAGGAAGAAGAATATGTATTTCATGGGATTAATTTAGTTCAATTTTCACGCGCCTGCGAACCAGGGCATGATTCCTGTTACGTATATAATTGATAAAGCCTTTTTAGTCGTTTCCCTATGCAATAAAGGAGGTATTAGAAAAAGAAGCTTCTATTCACAATATATTTCTAATTTTCATCTTTTTAAGTGAAATTAAATTCAAATGAATAGAATCTTATTAGGCTATTTGATTATCGTATGTTTGGTAATATCCTGCAAAAAAGACGATACCAACTGCAATAACAGCCCCTGGTACCAGGATGGTGTTCGTCTGGCATATAAAAATGACAGGCAACTTATCGGGGTTGATTCGATCCGTGTATTTGTAAAAAAAATAGCCCGAAATAAAGTACGCTCAATGTCGGATGTTGGATTCTCCGAGCCCGAGGGCTATCTTGAAATTTGTGGAAATAAAGTGTATAAAGCCAGCTCTGAACAATTTAGCGATAGTCAACTGTTATATGATCTTAACGGAAATATTGGCGACAAGTGGACTGTTGAAACCACGCAGGAGTGGGGTCGAAAGGTGGTCAATATTGTAACCCTGAAAGAAAAATCTGTTTCTGTAACTGTTCCCTATGGAACTTTCAGCACAACAATGTTTGAAATGGAAACCAGCTTTGACGGCAATTTTTATCAAACTGCTAAAGTTTATATTACAGAAGATCATGGACCTGTTAAATTAGATGGTACCATCGCATATTACGAGTTAGGAGAAAGTAATTTTTAGCATACTACCGCCCGTTTCGTGTCTCCACCATAGTCTTTAAGCTGAGGTTTTTTGTTTATTTGTAAAGATTGATAAGGAGTTTGTTTATTTTTTGGTGGCATATACAATCCATTATCAGAGACAGGTAGGTATCGGATAGCCAGGTTTTTATTGGTAGTTTTTTAATAGCACCATTTTTAAAGTAAAGGCAAATTCTGCTATGCGAAGTCTCCAGACTTCCTTCCGCTATGCGAAGTCTCCGGACTTCGCCATCAATATGTTCTTCCGGGACTATGTCCCGCAATATAGAGTCGATATAATGCTGCATGCTATTGAAAGTTGGAGCTGGTTCGTGAAACACGACCCAGGGCATCGGAATACCGCTCATCTCCCTTCAAACTGGAAGATCTTTTCCATCAGCACCCATTTTGCGCCGGGTTTTGCCCAGGGAATAGCCTGCTGGTATTTCCACATCAGTTCTTCCCACTCCTGCACTTTGGCGCAATGGGCATCCAACTGTTTCTTTTTGTCAAAGGTGAAGTTGTCGTCTGTTTCCAGGATCATGAACATCCTGTTGCCTGTGCGGTATATTTCGATATTGGTAATACCGGCATCTAAGTCGTTTTGCCGCACTTCCGGCCACCCCACGCCGGGCTTGTGCCAGTTTTCATATTCTTCAATGCTTTTGGGATCGTCTATTAAGTCGAGCGTAAGACAAAATTTTTGCATAATCGTTTTTTATTTGAACCAGGTATTAAAAGCATTGATCGTTTGCCTGGCTGCTGCATCGCTGTTGGGCAAGGGAAACACTTCGGCAGAAAGGTAGCCGCTGTAAGATATGGATTGCAAGGCTTTTGCAATATCATTCATGGAAGTATGTCCCATACCTATGGCGCGCCTGTTGCTGTCGGCAAAATGTACATGTCCTATATAACTGCCATATTGGTAAATGGTTTCAGGTATGGAAGCTTCTTCTATATTCATATGAAACAGGTCGGCCAGCAATTGAACATTATTTGTATCAAGCGTTTTTAACCAGGCAACGGCATCCGCAAAGCAATTGAATATATTGGTTTCATAGCGGTTCAATGGTTCGTATACGAGTGGTACGCCTTTCTTTTCCGCTTTATTAGCCAGTATGCTTATTCCTTCACTCAGCCATTGCAAAGCAATCGTTCTTTCAGTGCCCTGTGGTATATTTCCCTGCATGGAACCAATGATAGCGGGCGCGTTAAAGATTGCGCCAAAATCAATCATTTCACTTATAAACTTAACAGCACGCGAACGTACTCCGGCATCAACATCTGTAAGCGTTAAGCCCTGCACTACTTTTCCTGCCCCGGTTCCCACTGCGCATATCCGTATACGATAGCTGTCTGAAAGTTGCTGCAGCAGGGTGGTATCAACCGCTGTTGCCGAAGCCGTAAAAAGTTCAACCGCATCAAATCCCAATGCAGCCGCTTTGGCAATGGAGTCTTCCAAGTTTTCCCAGAATACCCAGGGCCCGTTTTTTATTTGGGGCACCAGCGCTATGGTTATCGCAGATTTCATCTTTTTTATTTACAGTGTAAAATCAACCATGATCTTGGTAATATTACCCCTGTTTTCCGACCAGTCCTGCAATGCTTCGCCGGCATGATCAAGCGATACGGTTTTGGATATAACGGCGTCAACAGGAAACCTGCCGTCTTCCAGGTACTGAATTACAACCGGAAAATCACCCAGGCAATTGCGGGAACCCAGTATTTCAATCTCTTTTCTTACAAATACGCCGGTATTGTATGCTACCGGTTTTTTGCCATAGCCTATATATACTACTCTGCCGGTATACGACACCAGTTCAACGGCCGCCCTGTATGTTTCATGATTACCAACCGCCTCTATGATAACGTCCGGGCCATCGCCATTTGTCCATTCATCTAAGGCTTGCTTTAAATTGCTGGTAGTGGTATTAATGGCCGAGGATGCGCCCACGGCTTTAGCTATACCGGTTTTATAATCGCTTATATCTGCTGCAAAAACTTCTGCTCCTTTGTTTAACGACCCCGCAATGGCGCCCAGTCCTACTATACCGCAGCCCATTACCAATACTTTGTCGCCTGCCTGAACCCTGCCCCTGTTGGCGGCATGAAAGCCAACCGTAAGGGGTTCAGCAAGCGCCAGTTCTTTATACGATAAAGTTGCTGATGCATGCAGCTTCTTCCAGTTCACCGTAATGTATTCCGTCATAGCACCCGGACGCCTTACCCCCATTGTTTTGTTGTCAACACAGGCGTTGGAGCGGCCTTTGCGGCATGCAATACACACACCGCAGTTTAAATAGGGATCCAGGGTAACCTTCATGCCGGGTGTAAAGCCTGCCGGTACATTTTTCCCTGTTGCTTCTATAATGGCGCCCACTTCATGCCCCAGCACGTTCGGGTATTCCTGCATTTCAAAAAGGCCTTTGAATCCGTTCAGATCGCCTCCGCAAAACCCCACCATGCCAATGCGCAGCAACACTTCCTCATCGGTTGGCACAGGCATTGGTATTTCGCGGATCTCTGTTTTACCGGGTTCAACCAAAACTAAAGCTCTCATATAAAAACTATTGTTGTTTAGGGATGTTGTTTTCACTGCGGCCTTCAAACCACATTTTATTTTTCACAGGTGTTACCAGCTTCTCAATATCCTGTAACAGCGCATTAGGAATATCAAGACCGGCAGCAGCTATATTTTGTTTAACTTTTTCCACCTCACACATGCCGGTAATGGTGCTTGCAATATGCGGGTGTGCGATGGCGTAAGATAAGGCCACATCGCTCAGCGCCAGTCCATATGCACGGCAAAGGCTGATCAGCGCGGGCTGTATGGCGATCATTTCTTTGGGCGACCTGTGCCATGAAGGTAAAGGAGCATCCGTTAGTATGCGCTGTAAAAAGGGAGCGGCATTCATCAGGCCAAATCCTTTTTCCAAAGAAAGCGGTACCAGCTCATCATTGATCTCATCTTCCAATAAATTATAGTGCGCCCAGGAAAGTACAGTATCTACATCCGTTTGCCGGGCTATATGCGCCAGGTAGCGCACCGGCAACCCGGTGAATCCTATATAACGGGCCTTACCACTTTCCTTTACTTTTAGTGCCGCGGGTATAGCTTCATTGAGTAGCTGCTCCTCCGTGCCAAATTCTATGTCATGGATCTGCAGCAGGTCTACATAATCCGTCTTCAATCTTTTCAATGATTCATCAATGCTGCTCAGCACCCGCTGGTACGAGAAATCGAAATGAGTGGCATACCTGCAACATTTGGTAGCCAGTACGATATCTTTTCGCTTTCCTTCCAGAGCTTTTCCAAGCCTGGTTTCAGCAAGCGTATCTCCATAAAACGGCGCCACGTCAAAAAAATTGATGCCGTTATCTATGGCATAGTGAATAGCGTTTATGCCTTCCTGTTCTTCTACCGGCTCAAATACATTGCCTACGGGCGACACGCCAAAGCCCAGTGCTGATATGCTTAAACCCGTTTTACCAAGGATGCGGTATTGCATGGTGATCTTTGAATTGAATGATGTTTATTCTTTTACCTGTACCGGCGTAATATTTTGCCACAACGTCACAAGGTCACAAAGGAAAACGCTTTGAGGCTTCGTGTATTAGTGGCATATCTTCTAAACCGGCCCTTTTAAAACAGCCTCAAGGCATAGAGGCTTTTTCAGCGGTTGGCAAGTTACAACCTGATTTTGATTTTACCTGAAAGTGATATAAGATCGTGATGGAGTACCCGCCGCTTTGGGTCACCACGAAATGGAAGCTGGAAGCTGGTTTGTAGATACGAACCAGGGCATTGAAAATACGGCGTAATAATCATACAACGATACTTTTGCGCCTTATTTTAATAGCATTGATGAAGACACCACGCATGGCAGACCTCTCCGTTTGCCGTTCTGCTAATTAACGACAAAAGCTATTGCACCGCTTGACATTCCAGCTTCAGATAAGTATATTACATTTTATTTATTTTAGAAACCGGATTGACGCTATATGAAAAAAAATTATTGGTGGATGATCATGTTCCTGGTGATTTCAGGCGCTGTTTCCTGCGTTAATGCTGATAAAACCGCGGAGCAGGAAGCTTTAACCACAGGGAGCAGTGATCTTTTTTTAAGCCAGGATGAGCCATCGGGCACTATTTCAGTCTTCAGGAAAGGTGCAAAGGAGCCTGTGCTGGTGCAGCATGCAGAGGAGGGCTTTAGGCCATATCTTCATCCGCTCAGCGCTCCCGATGGTAAAGGGGTACTAACAGAATACAGCCCGTCGCATCATAAGCACCAAACAGGTATTTACTGGGGATTTACCCGTGTTAACGGCCGCGATTTTTTTCATAATCCCGGAAGTGATTACTGGAAAAAAGTATCAGCCTATATAACGGAAAAGGAAGGTAGCGAAGTAAAATGGCAAACAGTGTATGATCTGCTGGATGCCAAGGGGAATGCTATGCTAACGGAAACCCAAAAATGGTCTATGCGCAATGACAGCGGGCGGTTTGTGATTACGCTCGAATGGAGAGGAGAGGCTAAAACAGATATTACCATTGGAAAATATGATTATGGCGGGCTGTTTATCAGGATGCCATGGAAAGAGGGTATTAAAGGCGAAGTAATAAATAGCGCCAGGCAACGCAATGAACATGCGGAAGGGCAGCGCGCCACATGGGTAGATGTGGGCATGCAGGTAGAAGGAAGGGATGACCTTGCACACATTGCGGTATTTGATCATCCTGAAAACAAAGGTTATCCGCAGCACTGGCGTGTAGACTCGCAACTGGGCATTGGTCCGGCACGCGCTAAGGAAGGTGACTGGCAAATAAAAAGCGGGGCAACGGAAGTGATCCGGCACCAGTTGGTTGTATACACGGGTGATCTGAATGATGTAAAGCTGAATGAGCAGTGGGTTGCATTTTCCGGAAACGGAAATCCTTTGTATGCCGGTGCCGAGATGTGGAAAATTGCACAGCAGGAAGGGCTTGAAGCAAAGTTCCTGACACCGGAAGAGGCGGTTAAAGCCATGACGGTAAAAGAAGGATACAAGGTAAACGTGTGGGCGGCCGAGCCGTTGATGACACAACCCATGGCCTTTTGCTGGGACGACCGCGGACGCCTGTGGATAGCAGAAAACCGGGATTATGAATCAAGGGGGCATGGGTTCTCCAATTCGGGCGACAGCCGCATACTTATTTTAGAAGATACCAATCACGACGGCGTGGCCGATACCCGCAAAGTATTTATGGAAGGGCTTGCTTTTCCGGCAGCCATTGCTGTTGGGTTTGATGGTGTTTTTATTGGTGCACCTCCCAACCTGCTTTTCGTTCCCGACCGTAATCACGATGATGTGGCAGATGTAAAAGATATTGAAGTACGCCTAACGGGGTGGGGCATACGCGACCGGCATGAAACCCTTAACAGCCTGCACTGGGGGCCCGATGGATGGTTATACGGATGCCAGGGGTTTGCCACACCTTCCAAAGTAAGAAAGCCGGAAGGCAAAGGCCGCCTGTATAAACATAAAGATCCTTTTCCTGAAAATATCCTGGAAGGAGAAGGCACTGACATCAATGGAGGCGTATGGCGGTATCATCCAACCAAAGATAAGTTTGAAGTAGTGGCCCATGGATTCAGTAATCCGTGGGGTATTGATTACGATGCCAAAGGGCAGTTATTTATCAGCGCCTGTGTTATTCCTCACATGTGGCACGTTATCCCCGGCGGAATTTATCACCGTCAGGGCGGTCAGCATTTTAATCCCTTCGTATATGACGATATTAAAACAATAACCGATCATAGCCACCGGTCTGCGCATGGCGGAGCACGCATCTACCAGTCTGATGCGTTTCCCGCATCGCAAAAGGGAAGGATATTCATGGCCAATATACACGAGCATGCGGTTCTTTCCGATGTCCTGAAGCCGCAGGGTTCAGGCTTCGTGGCCAGTCATGGAGATGATTTTATGAAGGCCAATAATGCACAGTGGGTAGGGTTCAGCATGGAGATAGGGCCTGATGGCGGACTATATGCGCTCGACTGGCACGATGCGGATATATGCGGACAAAAAGTATTGAACGCCGAAACGGGCCGTATATTCAGGATTGTGCCGGAGCAATCGGGAGCAGAAAACTGGCCGGGAAGATATGGCGATCTTGCCAAAATGAGCGATAAGGATCTGGCGGCGCTGCAAACCAGCAAGAGCGACTGGCATGCCCGCCGCGCAAGGGTTATACTCCAGGGCAGGGCTGCTAAAGGAAAAACGGATCCGGAAGCGCAACGCATATTATTAGAAATATTTCAATCTAATCCTGATACTGATTTCCGGTTAAAGGCCATGTGGGCGCTGCACGTAATAAAAGGGCCTGGCAGTGATATGCTGCTGAAAGCGCTCAATGATAAGGATCCGTATATCAGGGCATGGGCGATACAATTATTGTGTGAAGACCGTTCGCCGTCTTCCAAAGCCGCTGATCAGTTTATTGCCATGGCGGCGGGGGACCCTTCACCGGTAGTAAGACTTTACCTGGCCTCAGCAATGCAGCGGCTGGAAAAAAACATAAGCTGGAGTATAGCCGCGGCACTGGCAAAACATGCAGAAGATACCGGTGATCACAACCTGCCAAAAATGATCTGGTACGGGCTGGAACCTATGTTTAACGATGACCCCGCCCGTGCATTGAAAATTGCTTCGGAATCAAATATACCGCTCATTGCCAGCTATACCGCCCGCCGTGCGGTGGATGGCGGCGCAATGAACGAGTTGGTTAATATTATCGGAACCCGGCCCAAAACCCTTGTCAGCCTGCTGGAAGGAATGCGGAACGGAATGGAGGATCGAACGGATATCAGGTCATCTCCTGCCTGGCAGCAGGTTTTTGCCGCGCTCAAAAAAACAAATGACAAGGCGGCACAACTGGCCATGGAAATTACTGAACTTTTCGGTGATACGGAAGCCGCGCAACGTTCGCTGGCAACGCTAAAAAACAAGAACGCTGAACCGGGTCAAAGAAAAAAAGCGCTCCAGGCGCTTACAGCGCAGCAACGAAAGGAGTTGGTACCTGAGCTTCCTGCGTTGCTCGAAGACCCGCAGTTGCGGATAGATGTTATCCGGTCTGTTGCGGCTTTCAACGAGCAATCCCTGGGATCATTGCTGATTAAAAAGTACAAAGATTTTAATGAAGCTGAAAAATCGGCCGCTGTTCAAACCCTTTCCTCCCGTCCTGCATATGGCTGGATACTTAGCCAGGCGCTCAAAGAAAATAGCGTTCCCAAAAGAGATGTGTCTGCAAATGTGGCCAGGCAATTACGGAGAGTTGTGGGAAGTGGTTTTGTGGAAATATGGGGTCCTGTTGATGATAAGCCGCGCGATGATAAAGCCTATGCCAGGTATAAGCATCTTTTAAGCAGCGATGCGGCCAAAAGCCCGGATATAGGTAATGGTCGGCAGTTATTCATGCGAACCTGCGGCAGTTGTCATAAAATGTACGGGCAGGGTGGCGAAATTGGCCCTGACCTTACCGGCTCCAACCGGTCAAATATAGATTACCTGCTCTTCAATATCTTAAACCCGAGCGAAGAGATCCAGGACGATTATAAGATGGTAGTGATTACTACCCGCGATGGCAGAACCTATTCCGGGAACCTGGTTGGGGAGAACCAGCGCCAGGTAACCATGCGCGTGGTAGGACAAAATGATGTGGTTATCAGCAAATCATCCATCCAGTCGAAGGAAGTAACGCCTGTTTCCATGATGCCGCAGGGACTCTTAAATTCCTTAACAGATAAAGAAACAATTGATCTGCTGTCGTACCTGCAAAAAGCAGGAAAATGATTGCAGCGGAACAGCCCCTTCCCTGCCTGTCATAAGCAAGCTGCGTTAGGTTGACAAGCAGTGGATTGTTGGTTTAGCTAAATTTAATTGTTTCTTGTTTCCCTCGGATTTATGGCAATCAGCGATCCATTCCGTGGGGCTCAGTAGTCTCGGAGGACAAAAAAATTCTGAAAGTCACCTGTGTCCCCCAATAAAAACACAACGATAACAGGAATCAAACCCGGATATGGAGTGTAGCTCCGCATCAGTAAAGTAGCCCCGACAGGAATCGAACCTGTATCTAAAGTTTAGGAAACTTCTATTCTATCCATTGAACTACGGGGCCGGTTTATCAGCAGCTAATGCCATCCGGTTTAAAGCAGGGCGCAAAAATAATAGTTTCCGGTCATTTTAACCCCTTATTTTACTACTTTCATTCCTTAATAATTCAGCATTCATATGAAATTAATTCAAATCCTTTCTTTTTTAATATTAGCTGTTTCTCTTACAGGGCAGGCACAACAAGTGCAAAATAGTAAAGCAAAGATCAATCATGTAGCCATTTATGTGGTGGATCTGCAGCGATCGGGTGATTTTTATATCAACACGCTCGGACTGGATACGGTACCCGAACCTTTTCATGATGGTAAACATATTTGGTTAAGCATCGGTCCCGGGAGCCAGATGCATATTATCCAGGGTGCAACAGCAAAAAAAGCATATTACAAAAACAATCATACCTGCTTCAGCGTACCATCTGTAGAGGCGTTTACCCTTAAGCTGAAGGAAAAATCCATCCCCTGGGAAGATGTGAACGGAACACAAATGGCTATTAGCAAACGGGTGGATGGCATAAGCCAGATATGGCTGCGCGACCCGGACGGTTACTGGCTGGAGATCAATGACGACTGGAACTGATCCGAATTCGTGTATTTGTAGCGTATAAATCCAAACAGCGGATAGTCAATGAAATACCGTCATTCAATATTTCACTTGCCCTGTAGCAGCGGGGGGCAAATTTCCGGAACCCGCATCCTCCTTAACCCCTATCTTTGCCGTCCTAAAATGTGCGTATGAAGTTTTACACCTTATTAATTAAATACAGGCTTCCGCTGGGGTTTTTAGCGCTGGCTTTGGCTGTTGTGGTAAATATCTCCTCCGGGTTTTGGCCGGCATTTGCTTTATATCTTGTTGCGTTAGTAGCAATTGTAAGCCATTTTTTGTTTGGCCCCATGCGTTTGATACAAGGTTATATGGAAGACGGGGATATTGACGGCGCGCAAAAAATACTGGATTCCATACGTTTTCCCAACCTGCTCATTAAACCGGTGCGCAGCGTTTATTACTTTTTGAAATCGAACCTGGCTATGTTTAAGCAGGATTTTGACGGGGCGGAAATCATGATGAAAAAGAGCCTGAGCCTTGGAATGCCCATGAAAGAAACCGAAGGAGCGGCGTACTTTCAGTTGGGCACTATAGCCATGCAAAAAAGCAATATGCGGCAGGCGGAAGAATATATCCGTAAGGCCATACGGGTAGGACTCCCCGACAAAGAAAACACGGCTGCCGCCTACCTGCAAATGTGCCAGATATTTATTAACAAGCGGGAGTTCCGTGCTGCCAAGGATTATTTCCGCCGGGCCAAAGAGCTAAAACCCTCAACCGCGCAGGTGGTAGACCAGATCAAGCAAATTGAAAAATATATCAGCCGGATACCGGGATAAGTTGTACCGGTTATTTTAATATACAAACGTATAAATGCAGGAAAGCCGCAAATAGAAATGATGCGGCTTTCCTGTGAATAATAGGTTTTACTGTAAGAAGTTGTATTTCCCGCTTTTAATCCTATTCTTTCGAAATTGGATTGTGCTGTTCAATTGGTACAACGGCTATAGTGTGCAATGCAACAAAGGTAAATGTATTATAAAGGAAAGTGCCGGCCAATACTACAAATCGGTTATATACAATAAGTTCAGTATTAGTAAACTTTTGTTGAGAACATACAGGCATTCATTGGTTAACTTTGGCTTATGTCATTTTCAAAAGAAAAACTGCATATAAAATTCAGGGAAGAATACAACAAGCTCAATGAACGGCAACGGAAGGCTGTTGATACGATTGAAGGACCGGTAATTGTAAATGCCGGGCCGGGCACCGGCAAAACACAGATACTGGCATTGCGCATCGCCAATATCCTGCAGCAAACGGATATTGATGCCGGCAACATCCTTTGCCTTACCTATACCGATAACGGTGCAGTAGAAATGCGTAACCGGCTGCTTAAAATTGTTGGCAGCACCGCTTATAAGATCCAGATACATACTTTCCATTCTTTTTGCAATGAAGTGATACAGGATAACCTTACATGGTTTGGTAAGCTGAACCTGGAACCGATAGGCGACCTGGAAGAAATTGACCTTTTTTATAGATTAATAGATAGCATTGAAAAGGATAATATACTCAAGCGCTTCAGAGGGGAAGTATATTACGAGAAAGACAGGCTGAAGGAATTGTACCGCCTCATGAAGAAGGAAGCGTGGACGCCTGAATACCTGAATGAACGTATAGATGGTTACCTAAAGGAACTGCCCCAGAAAGAAGGATTTTATTACAAAAGAAAATTTAAGGAATTTAAGGCGGGAGATGAAAAGCCAGGAGCCATTGCCGAAGAAACTCAAAAGATGGAAATGTTGCGCGCCGCAGTCAATCTTTATCCGCGGTATAACCGGTTGATGCTGGAAGCGGGGCGTTATAATTTTGATGATATGATTTTGTGGGTGCTGGATGCCTTTGCCAATAATAAGAATATGCTGTTAGATTACCAGGAACGGTTTCAGTACTTCCTCGTGGATGAGTTCCAGGATACCAGCCGCGGACAAAACCTGTTGCTGCAGTATCTCACAGGTTACTGGAACGATCCGAATGTGTTTGTGGTGGGAGATCCTGACCAGAGCATATTTTCTTTCCAGGATGCGAATGTGCAAAATATATTGGCGTTTGAAGAAAAATATACCGGCAATATTGTAAAAATCAATCTCACGCATAATTACCGGTCCGCACAAAATATATTAGATACAGCGCATACGCTTATCCGTAATAACAATACGCGTACAATATCAATAGAAAATAGCGATCCGCTTATATCCGCTAACCATAGCCTCAGGGGTATGGCCATTGAGCCTCACATATATGAATATGCGAACAGCACCCAGGAAGCGATTGATGTGGTGCTGCAAATTGAAGCGTTAGTACAGCAGGGAATGAGTGGCAGGGAGATAGCCGTCATCTATCGCAATCATGCGCAGGTGGCCGAAATGATTACGCTGTTGGAAGTGAAGAAGATCCCGGTGAATATAAAAAGAAAGGTAGATATCCTGCAACTGCCTTTTATCACTAATATCATTAGCCTGCTAACCTGGATTGATAAAGAAAGCTATATCCCTTACAGCGCCGATGATATTTTGTTTCAGTTGCTGCATACCGGTTTTTTCAGATTGCCGCCATTGGATGTGGCAAAACTAAGTGTTGCGGTAAATGCTAAGAACAGGAGTAGTAAGGATGATGTATATGCTATCCGGAGATTGCTGTCGGAAATGACAGTGCCACCCGCCGACCTGTTCAACCAGTCCAATGGTTATTCCTTTAAAGAAATAAGCAACACCCTGGAAAGCCTTTTGCAAGCGGCGGGTAATGTAACCCTGCAGCATCTGTTTGAACTGGTGATCCAAAAAGCAGGTATACTTTCCTTTGTCATGCAAAGCGCTGAAAAGCCCTGGTTAATGCAGGTGCTGAATGCTTTTTTCAGTTTTATAAAAGAAGAAACCAGGCATAATCCTGCGCTTAACCTCCATGAGTTACTGGTGAATATCGAAACGATCCGGAAAAACAGGCTGGGTATTCCATTGTACAAAGTTAATGCTGCGGAAGAGGGTGTAAATTTGGTTACTGCGCATGGTTCCAAAGGTTCGGAATACGCGCATGTTTTTGTTATTGGCGCTACCAGAGATATATGGGATGATACCAAAGCCGGTAACAAGTCCTATAAGTTACCCGATAACCTTGTCAGCAATACCAATATTCCTGCAAGCCTGGAAGAAAACAGGCGTTTGTTTTATGTGGCCATAACGCGTGCTAAAACACATTTAAATATTTCGTATGCCCTGAAAAACGCTAAAGATAAGGAGCAGGTACGCAGCAGTTTTGTTACCGAAATACAGGAGGGTACAGGGTTGCCATCTATACAAAAGCAGGTTCCGGATGAGTTGCTCACGGAATACCTGGCGCTTCAGTTTGCCGAAAAGGCCAGGCCGGAAATTGAATTGATGGAAGAAGAATACATTGATCAGCTATTAAAAAAATATACGCTGAGTGTAACGCATCTCAACAATTACCTCAATTGTCCGCTGAAATTTTATTACCAGAATCTGATCAGGGTGCCTGCGGCAAAAAATGAGAACATGACTTTTGGCAGCGCCGTACATTATGCGGTTGAAATGCTCTTCAAAAAAATGAAGAACAACAACGACATCTTCCCCGGAAAAGACTCCCTGCTGGCAGACTTTACATTTTTTATGCAAACAAACCGGGAGGCGCTTACCCCGGAGGAGTATAAAAGAAGATCGGCATATGGAGAGAAGATATTACCTGCCTATTATGATTACCATATCAGCCGGTGGACAAAAGTGATCATCGCCGAAAAAGCTGTTCGCAATGTGGTGGTTCAGAACGTGCCTGTTAACGGTAAGCTGGATAAGCTGGAATTCAATGGTAAACAGGTAAACGTGGTAGATTACAAAACAGGTAAATATGAAAACGGCCGCAAAAAGCTGGTAGCGCCAAATGAAAAAGAGCCTAATGGCGGAGATTACTGGCGCCAGGCGGTATTTTACAAGATCCTGTTAGACAATTTCAGCGAAAGCATTAATAAAGGCTGGGAAGTGGTAAGTACGGAGTTCGATTTTTTAGAACCCGTAAATGATGAATATAAAGTAGAGAAAGTACTGATTACAGATGCCGATATTACAACAGTTACACACCAGATAACAGATACCTGGCAGAAAATACAGCGTAAGGAATTTAAAACAGGTTGTGGAAAGGCTGATTGTGAGTGGTGCAATTTTGTAAAAAACAATAACCTTGCCGTAGCGCTCCATGCACCGGAAGCCGATGACACTGAAGTCTGAAACCTGTAACCTGTACCTCATACCTCACACTTTTAAGTCATTATTAATAAAACATTACGCTGCAAAAGCTACAAACCTGCTAAGTTTGCAGATTTGAAAGGGATAAGCGAACATTAATGAAAAAAGTCTTCTGCGCCGTTGTTATTATATTGCTCCTTTATAAACTGCTCGTATTTACGTCGGGTTGCGCGCAAATTATACCACCTACCGGCGGCCCGCGCGACTCGCTTCCGCCCGTGATGCTGGGCGCTGTGCCTAAAGATTCAACCCTTAATTTTACGGGCAGTAAGATCGTACTCACGTTTGATGAATATGTTCAGTTAGACCGGCCCGAAGAACAACTGATTATATCGCCTGTGCCTAAAGCGTCGCCACTCATAGAAGCGAAGCTTAAGGAAGTTACGATCCGCATCAAAGACACCCTGGAAGAAAATACTACCTATAGCATTAATTTCGGAAAAGCATTAAAAGATATTAACGAAGGAAACCCTGCAAAGCAATTCACCTATATCTTTTCTACCGGCAGCTATATAGACAGCAGCACACTGTCCGGAAAAGTGGTGGTAGCGGAGACCGGCAGGCCCGACAGCACCCTGATTGTAATGCTGCACCGCAATTTTGAAGACTCGGCGGTGTCAAAAGAAAAGCCCCGGTATTTCACCCGTTTAGACAGCGCGGGCCGCTTTACATTTAATAATATAGCACCCGGCCGTTATAATATTTTTGCGTTAAAAGACCCGGGTGGGCAGAAAATGTATATGCGCAACAGCGACCTGTTTGCCTTTTATGATAGTGCCTTAACCATTGGCGATAATAATATACACCCGGTGCTGTATGCTTTTGCAGAAGAGCCGGAAGAACAAAGACCCGGGGGAGCAAGAGCCGGCGTCACTGCAAAAACAGCCACTCCAAAAAAAGAAAAAAAGCTAACCTATAGTATCAACCTCGAAAGTAACCAGCAGGACCTGCTCGGCGATTTAACCCTTACTTTCAGCGAGCCGCTGCAATCATTCGACCGTGCTAAGCTTCATTTTACCGATACTTTATTTAAGCCGGTAAGCGGTTATCATATGGAAGCAGATTCTGTAAATAAATTATTTACGCTCACCTATCCCTGGAAAGAGGAGCAGGAATTCCGGCTGATATTAGAAAAAGATATAGCTAAAGATTCTTCCGGAACGGAGCTGGAAAAGGCAGACACCATACGCTTTAAAACAAAAAAGAACAGCGACTATGGCAGGTTAAGAATACGGCTGCAGAACCTCGATACGGCACAGCATATCGCATTGGTTTTTTATAAGGCAGATAAAATAGAAAAATCGCAGCCCCTGACCGGTAAAGACGTGAATTTTACATTATTCCGTCCGGGCGACTATGAGATCCGGATACTATACGATGGCAATAGAAATGGCAACTGGGATACGGGTAGCTACTGGGAGAAGCGCCAGCCGGAGAAGATCGTTTCCGATGGGAAAAAATATACGGTGCGGCCAAACTGGGACAATGAAATTACGATTGAGCTTCCACTGCATCCTCCGGGCGATGTGCTGGGTGAATAAAGGCATGTTTATGAGTTCCCTCTCTTCATCGGGCGAACCCACTGCAACCTGAACCCCTGCAACCTGAGCCCTGCAACTTGCAACCTGTACCCTGAACCCTGAACCAACATTGTTTCCCAGTCAATTTTTCCTGATATCTTTGCGCTATGCAAATTGCTTCTTCCTTACTTGAAAATGCGGTTAATGAATTTGCCCGTTTGCCCGGTATTGGTAAAAAAACGGCGCTGCGCTTAGTATTGCATCTGATTAAGCAAAGTCCTGAAGAGGTACAGCGGTTCAGCTATACCATTAACAGGATGAAAAAGGAAGTGCTGTTTTGTACGGTTTGTCATAATATCTCCGACAGCAATGTCTGTAATATCTGCGGTAATCCTTCCCGTAAAAAAGAAACCATTTGCGTGGTAGAATCCATACGCGATGTAATTGCGGTGGAAAGCACGCAGCAATACAATGGCTTGTACCATGTGCTGGGCGGCATCATTTCACCATTGGATGGTGTTGGTCCCGACCAGTTGCATATTGAAACACTTGTGCAGCGCATACAAAACGGCGGTGTGGAAGAAGTGATCTTTGCGCTTAGTCCTAATATCCAGGGCGACACCACTATTTATTATATACAGAAGAAAATTGAGTCTTGCCAGGTAAAGGTTACTACCATTGCCCGTGGCATCTCGTTTGGCGGTGAGCTGGAATATGCCGATGAGCTTACCTTAGGCAGGAGCCTGCAAAACCGGATGCCGGTAGAAAAGTACGTGTCACACTGATGCTTTTTATTTTCGATATACTATCGTACCTTTGCGCCGCGTATGCAGGCAGATTTGTTTATTGTTCAGCCTGATTAAAAAACAGAACTAATAAACGCTAAGAAACCCCCGCATTAAGTTTCCCAACGTTTTGTAGTTCAGCAGTAATTTTTGAAGGCAGCGGCAATGCTGGCATTAAGCATGCGTATGATGATGCCCGGCTGCTGCATCTTTCTGGTTTTTTCTAAAACCGTATAACTTAAATAAGGGAAGCATGAAAAGTATTCGCGACATATTAAAAGAACGTATCCTGGTAATAGATGGCGCCATGGGCACCATGATACAGCAGTATAAACTCACCGAGGCCGATTACCGCGGCGAACGTTTTAAAGACTGGCCTTCCGATGTAAAGGGTAATAATGATCTCCTGAGCATCACCCAGCCGCAGATCATTACCGAAATTCATAAGCAATACTTAGTCGCCGGGGCAGATATTATTGAAACCAATACTTTCAGCAGCACGGCAATAGCCCAGGCCGATTACGATATGCAGTCGCTGGCCTATGAGTTAAATGTAGCTGCCGCCCGGTGTGCAAAGGAAGCAATACAACAATCGGGTAAACAGGCATGGGTTGCTGGCGCTATAGGTCCTTTAAATAAAACGCTCAGCCTTTCTCCCGATGTAAATAACCCCGGTTTCAGGGCGGTAACGTTTGACCAGGTAGTAGCCGCATATTATGAACAGGTAAAAGGTTTGGCCGATGGAGGCGTTGATATATTATTAGTTGAAACCATTTTTGATACCCTCAACGCCAAGGCGGCCATTTATGCTATAAAGCAATTTTATCACGATCATCCTCAATTGAAGCCTGCGGAAATCATGATCAGCGGCACTATTACGGATGCTTCGGGCCGTACCCTGAGCGGGCAAACCCTGGAAGCTTTTTATACTTCAGTAATGCATGCCCGGCCTTTAAGCATAGGCCTGAACTGTGCCTTAGGCGCAAAGGAAATGCGGCCGCATATTGAAGAATTATCGCATATAGCCTCCTGCTACGTATCTGCCTATCCCAATGCCGGGCTGCCCAATACTATGGGCGAATATGATGAAGCGCCGCATGAAACGGCGCATTTTCTGGAAGAATGGGCGGAGAATGGGTTTGTGAACATAGTAGGTGGCTGCTGCGGTACAACACCCGATCATATTAAGCATATAGCGGATAATGTAAAAGAGATAAAACCGAGGGTGTTACCGGAGGTGGAGAAGGAATTTGAAAGTGCGGCAATTTGAAGCTAAATGCTTACCGCTGAAAGCTGACCAGCATTAAAGCGCTAACCAAAAATTGCACATATGAAAGCACAAAATCAGTTACCGGAGGTAACAACCGATGAAATCGTAGAGAAAATTTATGTTGTTAGAGGGGTGAAGGTTATGTTGGATAAAGATTTAGCAGAAATGTACGGAGTTGAAACGAGAGTGTTAAACCAGGCGGTCCAAAGGAATCTTGCACGTTTTCCGTATGATTTTATGTTTCAGTTGACGGAAGATGAATTTAAAAACTTGATATCACAATTTGTGATATCAAGTTGGGGCGGAACCCGCAAAATGCCTTATGCATTTACGGAGCATGGTGTAGCAATGCTTTCATCCGTCCTGAGGTCTGAGCAGGCTATTCAGGTGAACATACGGATAGTGAGGGTTTATACAAGGATGCGGCAACTCATATTGGACAACAAAGAGCTTTGGTTAAAAATTGAAAAGATAGAACAATCGCTGGCCAAGAAAGACGATGAAGTGCAGGCTATTTTTAAAGTGTTGAAAAATTTACTGGTAAAGGAAGAAAAGCCGAGACAGCCGATCGGGTTTAAAATTCCCGGTAAAAAATGAATGAAAGCAGAATACTAACTGTTTTATGGCTGATAGCTCAAAGCTGACAGCCGACAGCTAAAACAAACAATTATGTCTGAACCTGTAGTTATAAAACCATACCTCCGTTTATCGGGTCTCGAACCATTAGTGGTTCGTCCTGAAACCAATTTTGTTAATGTGGGTGAGCGTACCAATGTTACCGGCTCAAAAAAATTCGCCCGTTTGGTGCGGGATGGTAAGTATGAAGAAGCGTTAAGCGTTGCCCGGCAGCAGGTAGAAAACGGCGCACAGGTATTAGACGTAAACATGGATGACGCCATGCTGGAAGGTGTAACGGCTATGACTACCTTCCTTAACCTGCTGCAAAGCGAACCGGATATCGCCAGGATCCCCATCATGATTGACTCTTCCAAATTTGAGATCATTGAGGCGGGTTTAAAATGTGTACAGGGCAAGTGTATCGTTAACTCCATCTCTATGAAGGAAGGAGAAGAGAAGTTTATCCACCAGGCGGAAATATGCAAGATGTTTGGCGCTGCCGTTATTGTAATGGCCTTTGATGAACAGGGGCAGGCCGATACCAAAGAAAGAAAAATAGAGATAAGTCATAAAGCGTATAAAATTCTTACACAAAAAGTAGGATATGATCCGCAGGACATCATTTTCGATCCTAATATTTTTGCCATCGCCACCGGCATTGAAGAGCACAATAACTATGCGGTTGATTTTATTGAGGCTATAAAAGAAATAAAACGCCTGATGCCCCTCACCAGGATAAGCGGGGGCGTAAGCAATGTATCCTTTTCTTTTCGTGGCAATGACCATGTACGGGAAGCCATGCATTCCGTTTTTTTATATCATGCCATTAAAGCCGGTATGGATATGGGCATTGTAAATGCCGGCCAGTTGGTAGTGTACGATGAAATAGATCCTCATTTGCGTCAGTTATGCGAAGATGTGATATTGAACAGGAACAATGATAACAATGAAGCAACTGAAAAGCTGATCGCTTTTGCCGAAACGGTAAAGGCAAAGGGAAAAGAAGTGGTTAAAGATAACGCGTGGCGCAATAGTTCTGTTGAGGAACGGCTTACACATTCGCTGGTAAATGGCATAACCGATTTTATTGATATTGATACCGAAGAAGCACGCCTGAAGTATCCCCGTCCTTTAGATGTTATTGAAGGTCCGTTGATGGATGGGATGAACGTGGTGGGCGATTTATTCGGTGCAGGAAAAATGTTTTTGCCGCAGGTAGTAAAATCTGCAAGGGTGATGAAAAAATCGGTTGCCATTCTTACCCCTTATATAGAAGCCGCAAAATCTGAAGTATCCGATGCGCCAACTATTTTGCTGGCTACAGTTAAGGGAGATGTGCATGATATAGGTAAAAATATAGTAGGTGTGGTTTTGGGCTGCAATGGCTATAATATAAAAGACCTGGGTGTGATGGTGCCTACAGATAAAATTTTAGATGAAGCAGTGAAATGTGGAGCCGCCATGGTGGGCGTAAGCGGGTTGATAACGCCATCGCTCGATGAAATGGTGCATGTGGCGCATGAAATGAAACGGCGGGGCATGAACCTGCCTTTACTGATTGGTGGCGCTACCACTTCGCGTATGCATACCGCCGTTAAAATAGCCCCCCAGTATGATCACGGGGTGGTACATGTGCTCGATGCCAGCAGGAGTGTAACGGTGGCGGGCGCATTGTTGAATGAGCAAAAAGAAGGTTTTCTCAAAGGCATTCATGCCGAATACCAGAAGCTCAAAACTGATTTCGAAAATAAGAAGCCGGTTAAACAGTATATTTCCTATGAAGCCGCGCAGGCCAATAAAGTAAAGGTTGATTGGGAAAATTATGCTGCTCCCGTGCCGGCTTTTACCGGCACCAAAATATTTGAGGAATATGATCTCAAAGAAATTCGGCAGTATATAGACTGGAAACCATTTTTTATAGCATGGGAGCTGCATGGCAATTTTCCGCAAATATTAACCGATGAAAAAGTAGGCGTGGAAGCCACCAAGCTGTACAACGATGCAAATGCCCTGCTGGACCAGATCATTGCCGAAAAGTGGGTCACCGCTCATGGCGTTGTCGGCTTCTGGCAGGCCAATACCACTGCGCCGGATACCATTGAAGTAAAGAACGGTGCGTTGGCAATAAGATTAGAATCCCTGCGCCAGCAAATCAAAAAGGCCCCCGGGCAACCCAACCTCTCCCTGGCGGATTTTATTGCCCCGCAAACTACCGGTGTGCAGGACTACTTAGGCGCCTTTTCCGTTACCATAAAGGGAATAGAGCCCCATATTAAAAAGTTTGAAGCCGAGCACGATGACTATAATAAAATAACCCTGCAGGCCTTGTGCGACCGTCTTGTAGAAGCTTTTGCGGAATGTTTGCACCAGCGCACAAGAAAAGAGTTCTGGGGATATGTAAAAGAAGAAGCGTTAACTAATGAAGACCTGATCAAAGAAAAATACCAGGGTATACGGCCGGCGCCGGGTTATCCTGCCTGTCCCGATCACTTAGAAAAATATAAGCTGTTCAACCTGCTGGGTGGCGAGGAGGCAACAGGCATCCACCTCACAGAATCATTAGCCATGTACCCCGCTTCATCGGTATGCGGCTGGTATTTCAGTCACCCGCAAAGCCAGTATTTTGGCGTGGGCAAAATTCAGCAGGATCAGTTTGATGATTATGTAAAACGAAGCGGCTCCGGTGAAGAAGAAATGCAACGGTGGCTGAGACCTGTGCTGGAATGATGAGGCTATGAAGATTTTTACAGCACGGTAACTCGTAGAGGGGTACAGTAAAAAATCATATAGCTCGCGCATAAGGGCTTCAATCGTTTTGTAGTACACAAGGGTGTTGGTTTGTCCTCAATATCGGGTTTATAGCAGAAGAGTACAGCCCGGAACAACTTATTCAAACTCGCTGTTGTGCGAAGTCCGGAGACTTATGTCTCCAAAGCGCATAGCGCTCCACACATCATATATTATTTAGCCCATTCCAACACGTTTCGTTCGCTTTGATTTTAACAGTAATCAAAAAGCATTTCATAACAGGAATATGTAAACGCTTTCATAGTAGAATAGACTGTGGTTCTGGTAACCTTCCTACATTCGCATCATACACATTTAAAGTGGAAACGCTTTTGACAGGCACAGCTTATTCTGCTTTGGATCAAACCATAAAAATGAAATGTAGATTATTCCGTATTCCTGTTCTTATTATATCGTTGTTCTCCTGCCGGCAACAGGATACCGGGTGGCAGGTATCGAGGGGGAACGCTGAAAGCAATTGTTATTCGCCACTGGATCAGATCAATATCAATAATGTCAGAGACCTGAAGGTTGCCTGGACTTACAATACCGGCGATACAGGAGCCGCCATTCAATGCAATCCTATTATTGTAGATGGAATAATGTATGTTACCTCACCTGCATTAAAAGTAATTGCCCTTGAAGCCTCTAACGGTAAGATGCTGTGGCAATTCGATCCTTTTAAAGAAGGGCATGCTTATGATGTAAACAGGGGCGTAACTTACTGGCAACACGGAAAAGATAAGCGGATCCTTTTTACCGCCGGGCATAATTTATATGCCTTAAATGCTCAAACCGGGCAGCTCATCCCAACTTTTGGTAAGGAGGGAACTGTTGACCTGAGAGAAGGTTTGGACTGCGATCCAGGTGAACTGTTCGTTACGGTTACTTCACCCGGAATTATTTTTAATGATTTACTGATCCTGGGTTCCCGAACAACCGAGGCGGAAGGCGCTGCACCGGGTCATGTGAGGGCATTTAATGTGCTAACGGGTAAAGAAGCCTGGGTTTTCCACACCATACCACAACCCGGAGAATTTGGATACGACACATGGGAAAAGGACGCCTGGAAAAATGTAGGAGGTGCCAATACCTGGTCGGGTTTGAGTTTGGATGAAAAACGCGGAATGGTTTTTTTTGGAACGGGCTCCTGCGCTCCCGACTTTTTTGGCGGCGGTCGTAAAGGGCAGAACTTGTTTGCCAACTCGGTAATAGCCCTGAAAGCAGCGAGCGGTGAAAGGGTCTGGCACTACCAGGTTGTTCATCATGATTTGCTGGATTATGATCTTCCAGCCCCCCCGGTGCTTGTAGCAGTGAGCCATGGTGGAAAGAAGATTGATGCTGTAGCGCAGATAACCAAAACCGGGAATGTATTTGTTTTTGATCGCGATACCGGCAAGCCTTTGTTTGATGTAGAAGAGCGAAAAGTACCGGTGTCGGATATCGAGGGAGAGGAGAGTTGGCCCACTCAGCCATTCCCTTTGAAACCAGCCCCGTTTGTCCGGCAAAAATATACGGAAGATGATATCCCGGATATGTCAGCTGAAGCCAGGGCTTACGTGATTGAGCGTTTGAAGCATATAAGAAATGAAGGCATTTTTACACCTTCCAGTGAACAGGGATCGTTGGTATTTCCTGGTTTCAGAGGTGGTGCGGAATGGAATGGCGGTTCATTCGATCCTCAAACAGGCATCCTGTATGTTAACGCGAATGAAATACCGAATATCACCGCTTTAAAAAAAGTAGAAGCAGACCAAGGCAATAAATTAGGCGTCAGCCTTTATCAACTGAATTGTGCTACTTGTCATGGTTTTGACAGGAAAGGTCAGGACCCTTTTCCATCGCTGCTATATATTGGAAAAAAAATGACTGCTTCGGATGTATTGGATCGGATAAAAAATGGAAAAGGCCAGATGCCTGCTTTCCCTAATCTTTCTAAAGAACAAACGGATGCGATAGTAGGTTACCTGTTTCAGGAACAAAATGGCAAAATCATTGCGGCGGAAGGGAAACAGCCGGGCAACCCGGGTAAGACATTTCGTTATGCCCACTCCGGGCATGGACAATTTCTGGACCGGGAAGGTTATCCGGCGGTAAAACCGCCATGGGGAACCCTTAGCGCAATCAATCTGAATTTGGGGGAAATATCCTGGCAAATACCGCTTGGTGAATACGAGGAGCTAACGAAAAGAGGAATTCCGCCTACCGGCACGCAAAACTTTGGAGGTACCATTGTAACAGCAGGTGGTGTCATATTTGTGGGGGCAACAAAGGATGAAAAATTTCGCGCTATAGACAAGCATACAGGCAACATATTATGGGAAACAAAATTACCTGCCGGCGGATACGCTACACCCAGTACCTATGAAGTTAACGGCAAACAATATGTGGTGATAGCAGCAGGCGGAGGGGGCAAGAACGATACAAAAAAAGGGGATAGTTATGTTGCCTTTGCCCTTCCGGATTAACAGGCGGGGTTCTGCTGCGGAGGATTCCCCAAAGCGCTTTAAATGCTGGTATTGGCCCCACTTTTTAAGTTTAACATGTAGTAACATTAATTGAATCATCGTCATAAAAAATCATATAAGAATATGAACATGAAATTGATCAACCTCATTTTGTTTGCCGCTATATTTTGTTTGCCCTCTCTTTTACCGGCGCAAGGCAGAAATAGTAAAGCGAATAGTAGCAGCCGGCAAGTCAACATTATTAATCGTAAATCCGACCAGAAGGTTGATGTTATGATAGACGGCAGGCTATTTACATCTTACTGTTATCATGACAGCTTAGTAAAGCAGGTGCTCTATCCTGTTTTAACTGCATCGGGAACGGCTGTAACGCGGGGATGGCCCATAAGCCCAAGACCAGGTGAGCGTCGTGATCATCCGCATCATATCGGTATGTGGCTTAATTATGGGGATGTAAATACCTATGATTTCTGGAATAACTCCCATGCAGTTCCTGAGAAGCTGAGGAAAGTTCACAACGGAGCGATTAAGCATATGAAGATTAAGAAAATTATCTCCGGTAAGAAAGAAGGCATCCTGAGAACAGAGGAAAGCTGGCTTTCGCCTTTCGGAAATAAACTTTTAAGCGAAAAAACGGAATACCACTTCATTGCCGACGGATCTACCCGGATTATTGACCGGATTACAATCTTAACCGCGGACACCAGTGTGGTGGTATTTAACGATACAGAAGAAGGGATGTTTGCGGTTCGTGTGGCCAGACAGTTAGAATTACCTTCTGAAAAAGAAAAGGACAATCCGGTTGAAGGAGACCCCACAGGGGATTATAGAAGTAGTGAAGGCGTAACAGGAAGCGACGTTTGGAGTACGCGCGCAAAGTGGATGAACCTGTTCGGCCATCTTGGATCCGAGAAAATTTCACTGGTTATTTGCGACCATCCCAAAAATCTAACTTATCCCACCTACTGGCATGCGCGTGGCTACGGTTTGTTTTCCGCCAATCCGCTTGGAGTGAAGGATTTTACCGAAGGCAGGCAGTCGTTAAACTACTCAATGTCTAAAGGAAAATCTTTAACGTTCAGATACCGGATCATTATCAGCTCGGGTAATTATTTAACGGATGCTGAAATAAATAATTATGCAGCGGGTTTCGAAAAAAAGTATTGATTTGGATTCGCTTAGGGGCAGTTCAAAAGAGGTGTAAAATAAAAAAACGAAAGATGGCTTTAAGGTTTGTTTATTGTATATAAATCATATCATTGTAAACGCTTTCATTGTGCTTTCCTTCATGATTCAGGTTATCTTCATTAGATTTGAATGGTGTGTATAAGAAGCCTTGCAATAAAGACTTTCTGATCGTTTTGGATGTTATCAGGTTGGGTAGGGAAGCATTGTTTCACGCCTGCCTGCCATGCAGGCAGTGCACGTAAAACTGCGGCAGGCGCAAAGAAGCATACGTTGCGCACGCTGCTTCGCTGTGTACGCTGCGAGAAACCACATAATTTTTATTTATCAAAACAAAACAATTATGGATAGGGGTAAAACAGCATTAAAAAATGAGCAAACAACCCGTCGTAACTTTATTAAAACAACCGGTGTTGCAGGTGCAGGGCTATTAGCGGCGCCATTTATTGCGTCCGGCGCATGGGCGGGAACGTCTCCCGGCGATACGATCAATCATGCTGTTATTGGCACGGGTAAGCAGGGTGTGGACTTTCATTGTAAAAGTTTTGCCAAAGCAAAAGGTTGTAAAGTGGTGGCTATTTGTGACGTGGACCCCCAGCGTCTTGAGATGGCTGCCAGGGAGCTGCCTAACGAGAGACAGGTGAAGCGGTATTCAGACTTTCGCAAGCTGCTTGAAGACAAGTCTATTGACTCAGTAAGCATTGCAACACCCGATCAATGGCATACGCCAATGGCGTTATGGGCGCTCATGGCCGGAAAACATGTATATATAGAAAAGCCCTGCAGCCATACGGTGGAAGAAGCCGAGCTTTTAATAAAAGCCGCTGCACAGTACAATAAATGTGTACAGCATGGAACGCAGCGCAGAAGCGAAGGAGATCATATTGAAGCGATGAAGCAATTAAATAGCGGCATCATTGGAAAGGTTCATACCGTTAAGGCGATCAATCATCAGCTTCGTAATCCTATTGGACGCGCTGCCGTTGAGCAGCCCCCCCGGGGCGTTAACTATGATATGTGGCTTGGCCCATCACCGGTAGTGCCGTTTACCAAAAATCGCTGGCACTACAACTGGCATTGGTTCTGGGATTATGGCGGTGGTGACACCGTAAATGACGGTGTTCACCAGATTGATATTGCAGTTTGGGCTTTGGGAAATCGGTATCCCAAAAGAATGATCGTTTCAGGAGGACAATATTTTTATAATGACGACCACGAAACACCGGATACGCAGACTGCGATCTTGCAATATGACGACAGCCAGATTATTTACGAGATGCGACTGTGGACCCCTTATAATCTGGAAGGGCACGATAACGGAAATGTAGCATATGGAACTGACGGTAAAATGGATTTCGGGCGCAGTGGCGTTATCGTTACAAAAGGAAAAGAACAGATCAAAATTGAATCGCCGGAACCTGTTGAAAGTATTGTTCCGAATTTTCTTACTGCCGTACGGGAAAATAATCCTGCTAAGCTGCTTTCCCCGGTTAAGGCAGGAAGGGTATCCTCAGACCTTTGCAATTTAATGAACATTGCAACCCGGCTGAACGCTCCGTCAATCGAATATGATCCGGTAAAGCGGGAAGTTACCTGTGCCGGCTATCAGGAACAGGCAACGGCATTACTGCGCAGGGAGTATCGGAAGGGGTATGAGTTACCTTATAAATAGCACATCTGATTTAATACAATCTTTAAATCTAAAACGAGAACGTTCAAATAGTATAACATGAAGATAGAGTTAAATCGTTTTAAAAGCTGGACGGCCGGGTTCGTTATGGCAGCTATACTGGTGAGCTGTTCAGGTAATAAAAATACAAAAGATGACCTCCCTGTAGTGGAGTTTCAGCAGGAGCCCGGTAAATTGTTAATCCTGATAGATAAAAAACCGTTCGCTACCTACGTATATGAGGATTCTGTAACCACCCGGCCCTATTTCGAAAATGTAATGACACCCTGCGGTGTTCAGGCAACCCGGAATCACCCTGTTCTTGCCGGCGATCCTAAAGATCATAGCTCCTGGCACCCGGGCATCTGGCTAAGCTACGCAGATTTGAATGGAGTTGATTATTGGCGGCTCAAAGGAAAAGTGGAGCATGAGCTGTTTACGGAGCAACCCAAAGGCGGGGCCGGAAAAGGAACGTTTACAGTGCGCAATTATTACATGAGTGCCGACGGCAAAGACCGGATGGTTGCAGAATTGGTCAGGTATTCAATCATAGCGGAACCGTCTGGATATTTGTTGACTTCGGCCAGTACCTACTCTTCTGAAAAAGGTGATTTCACTTTTGGAGATCAGGAAGAAATGGGACTGGGCATTCGGGTGAACACCCGGATCACCGTTCAATACGGGGATGGACACATTACCAATGCTGAAGGGCAGAAGGACGAGGATGGTACCTGGGGAAAAGCGTCTAAATGGATTGATTACAGTGGTGAAATTGATGATCATTATGTAGGAATGGCCATTATGCAGGACCCTGCCAATTTCCGTCCTGCCTGGTTTCACTCCCGTAACTATGGTTATATAGCCGCTAACCCTTTTGGCAGGGAAGCGATGAATCAAGGAGAAAAAAGCGCCATCACTGTAAAGAAGGGCGACAAATTTTCTATTGGATTTGGAGTACTGGTTTATTGCACTCCTAAGGGTGAACAGGCTGATATCAATGATGCATATCAGGACTACCTGAAAGTTCTGAAGGAATAGGTCCCTAACAGCAATATGTATCATATTGTACTACCTGTGGTACAATACTACCGGGGTATTAGCTACTGCTTTGCCCTTTTTACCGGGTTCACCCGGGTAAGCATTTTGCTTTATTATAATAGAATAGCAATTATTTACAACATGCGCAGGTGAAGCATGATTGCCTGCTCATCTTTATTAACGAATAATAATGCATGATTTATGATTAAAGATTTATTACAAATATATCAACCCCGGAAATTGAATTTCGGCAGCGGATGCTTGCAAAATCTGCCCAATGATCTTCAGTCCTTTCAGTTAAAACGGGTACTGATTGTTACCCTGCCGGCAGTGCTTCCCCAGCTTCAGGAGCTGATAACCGGGCTGGAAAAGGGAGGGATTGAAGTAACCGTAGATGTTTCTATCCGTAAAGAGCCTACCTGTAATGACTTTGAAAAGCTATTAGATACAGCGAGGCGTATTCAACCGGAATGTGTACTTGGAATTGGCGGTGGCAGCGTTATGGATGTAGCCAAGCTGGTGGCGGCACAGGTAAAAAATACCCGGTCTCTGGCTGATATCATGGGTATCAACAAACTCAAAGAACGTGAAATATTATTGATTTGTTCGCCAACGACCTCGGGAACGGGAAGTGAGGTATCGCCCAATGCCATCCTGCTTGATGAAAGCGATAATCAGAAAAAGGGCATTATCAGTCCGTTCCTGGTGCCGGATATGGTATATGCAGACCCCCTGCTTACGGTTTCGTTACCTGCGGCGATGACGGCTGCAACTGGTATTGACGCGCTTACACACTGTATAGAGGCTTATGCCAATCGCTTTGCTCATCCGCTGATTGATGTATATGCGCTGGAAGGTATTCGTTTGATCAGCGCGAACCTTGTAAAATGCTATCAGAATGGAAACGATCCTGAAGCCCGCGCGGCCGTGTCTTTGGGGAGTCTTTTTGGCGGCATTTGTCTGGGACCGGTCAATACCGCCGCGGTGCATGCCCTTGCTTACCCGTTGGGAAGCCATTTTCATATAGCGCATGGTCTTTCCAATGCTTTACTGCTCCCCCATGTTCTTGAATTTAACCTCCCCGCCGCCCCTGAACGATATGCCGCTATTGCTACGGCAATGGGTTGTTCTTCGAATAGCGGCCCGGAGTTCCTGGCGAAAGAGGGTATTCAGCAGATAATTAAAATGATGAAGGACTGTAATATGCCTTTGAAGCTTTCTGAGTTAGATATACCTGTGGAGAGTATAGCGGGTATGGCCGAAGATGCTATGAAAGTAACCCGGTTATTGAAAAATAACGTGCGGGAACTTCAGTATTCTGACGCTGTAAAAATTTATCAATCTGCCTATTAATGTAAAACATGAAACAGTACAATGGTATTTTGGTACCCTTAGTCACGCCCTTTAATGAAAAGGGAAAAATAGACCGGCCTCATTTTGAGAAAATGATTGAAGGGATTTTGACATACAACTGTCATCCTTTTGTTATGGGTACCACGGGCGAAGGGCTGTCTATAACAGAGCGGGAAAGACAGGAGGTGATCGCAATACTTGCCGGATTTAAGCGCAGCGGCGTAACGTTGTATGCCTCAGTTTCCGATGTATGCCATCAGACTATGATTGAAAGAGCGAAGCGATATGCAGATGAAGGTGTACATGTAATGGTGGCGCATTTGCCTCCTCATTATACGCTTTCTCCTTCCGGTATGTATACATGGTTTGAAACCCTGGCAGATCAAAGCCCGCAGCCTGTAATGCTTTATAATATTCCTGCTACTACCCATATGAGCCTTCCCATAGATATTGCAGAACGGCTCAGTCAGCATCCCAACATTGTGGGGATTAAAGATTCCGAAAAAGATGAGCAGCGGTTGAAGGAATCGGCCGAACGCTGGAAGGATAGAGCAGACTTTAGCCATTTTACCGGCTGGGCCGCCAAATCATTTGACGGCTTAAAATGGGGGTCTGATGGACTGGTCCCCAGTTCGGCGAACCTGATTCCATCGGTATACATCAAACTGTATTGTGCAATAATGCGTGGCGATGACCAGGAGGCAAAAAACATGCAGGTGGTATCAGACTATGTAGGACAGCTTTACCAGCAGGGCAGGTTGTTGCCGGATTCGCTGTCGGCCCTGAAAGTGATGATGAAGTCCATTGGCTTGTGTGAAACTTTTGTATTACCGCCGCTTAATCGCCTCAGTGCGGAGGAGGAAGAAAAGTTACAGACAGCGTTTCTCACCTATTATTATAATTTAAAAGCAGCATTGGATTAACGAACTATGAAAAACAATAAGCCTGCTATAGGAATTACCATGGGCGACCCGGCCGGAGTAGGTCCTGAGATTGCAGTTAAATCGCTGAACAGCACTGCCGTTTTTGATCAGTGTAACCCCCTGGTAATAGGAGATGCCAAAGTGATCCGGTCGTGCATCGAAGATTTGAATTTGGCGCTGCAGGTAAACCCGGTTCACGATGTAAGGGACGCCTGTTTTCAACCCGGTACCATAGATGTATATGATCTTAACAACGTAGACGCAACTAAGCTGAAGCCTGGGGAAGTGTCTGCCATGGCAGGCCATGCTGCCTTCGAAGCGGTTACCACAGCCATTCAGCTTGCGCTTGATAATAAGATTGATGCCACAGTGACCGGCCCTATCCACAAAAAAGCGATCAATGAGGCTGGGCATCATTTCTCGGGTCATACCGAAATTTATGCACATTATACGGGCGTCAGGCAATACGCTATGTTACTTGTGGATGGAGATTTCAGGGTGGCCCACATCTCAACTCATGTATCCCTGCGGAAGGCTTGTGACCTGGTAAAAAAGCAGCGAATATTAGACGTAATAAAGCTTTTGGATGCTGGTCTGAATCAAATGGGTATCCGCAATGGAAAAATTGGCGTAGCCGGTCTTAATCCGCATGCCGGCGATGCCGGACTTTTTGGTGATGAAGAAGAAAAAGAAATCATTCCGGCTATCGAAGCGGCTGTTAAGCTTGGATTTCGGGTGGAAGGCCCCGTTGCGCCCGATACGATGTTTACAAAGGCTGTAACCGGTTATTACGATGGCTGTATTGCCATGTATCACGATCAGGGGCATATACCCTTTAAGCTGGCAGGTTTTAAATGGAATAATGACTCCCAAAAAATGGAAAGTGTTAAGGGGGTCAACATTACCCTCGGACTTCCAATTATCCGGACTTCCGTGGATCATGGTACTGCCTTTGACATTGTAGGGAAGGATCTGGCCAGTCCGGATGCCATGTTATTGGCCATAGACTATGCAATAAAATTGGCCTCAAATAAAAAAGAGCAATAAATGATAGCTGTAATTGCTGATGATTTTACAGGCGCCGCGGAAATCGGAGGAATAGGTATTCGTTTTCAGATGAAAGTTGAAATAGTAACCCGGGTTAGCATTGAACCTGATACCGATTTACTGATCATTGTTACGGATACCCGGTCAAAGTCTGCGGAAGAGGCTATCAATGATATTTACCTTATTACTTGCCAGTTGATGAAATTAAAACCGGAACTGATTTATAAAAAAATAGATTCGGTATTAAGGGGACATATTATAGCGGAATTATTGGCTCAAATGAAGATTATGGGAAAGCAAAGAGCCCTCGCCGTCCCCGCTAACCCGCATTTGGGAAGGGTCATAAAGGACGGTATGTACTATTTAAAGGATGTGAGATTGCATGAAACGGGCTTTAGGAATGATCCCGAATTTGTAATGTCAAATTCAGACACGATGCGTTCTTCTGATGTAATAGATATTTTGAGATATAACAATAGTGCTGATTTAGAGCGCTTAAATATTATAGTGGCAAAAACAGATGTTCCGTTTCCGGCTAAAGGGATTATAATAGGTGAAGCGCTGAGCTCAGATGACTTACGGCTGTGGGCCAAAAGGGTGGATGATCATACCTTAATAGCAGGCGCCTCAAGTTTCTTCCTGGCTTTATTGGAACATCTGCAATATCCCCATCGGGAAGGGGCTTTTGAAAAATCAATAGCGTATTCCGGTGGAAACATGCTTTTAGTTTGCGGGAGCTCCTTTTCAAAAAGCAAGCAAATGGTGGCAAAAGTATTGGCAGACGGGGCGCCTGTGAGCCTCATGCCATCAGCATTATTACATGCGGATGGAGCGCTCCTGTCCGGTCTGCAGGATCAATGGGCGTCGGATATTATTTCACTGTTCGCTACGCATAATCATGTTATCGTTGCTGCCGATCCGGAGGCTAATTATCCTGCGAATGAACTGGGCCGGAACATAAGTAAGCATATAGCTAAAGTGGTGGGAAAAGTGATGAAGCGGCTACCTGTTCAGGAATTGATGCTGGAGGGTGGATCAACTGCTTCTTCCATATTAAATGAGATGCATTTGGAAAAGCTTTATCCTCAGCAGGAACTTGCAGATGGAGTGATAAGAACAAGCGTACCCGGGAATGCGGCATTACATATTACATTCAAACCGGGTAGTTACCGGTGGCCGGAATCAATCTGGAATTCAAACCTTAGAAAATAAATATATGGAGCATAACGCTATACATCTTATTGATTATATTATCATTATTGTTTCAGTGCTCTTTTCCATTGCGGTAGGCGTTTACTTTTATAAGAGACAGCATTCAACCAGCAGTTTTTTTAAGGCCAGCGGAAAATTTCCTTCCTGGGCTATCGGAATTTCTATTTTAGCAACCCTGGTAAGCAGCATAACTTTTTTAGCTTACCCGGGAGCGGGGTATTCCTCCAATTGGATTCTTTTGCTACAGGGTCTTATGGTTCCGTTGGTATTGTTCACAACGATCTGGTTTATTGTTCCTTTATACAGGAAGGTAATCGGGTTAAGCGTATATGAATACTTTGAGAAGCGGTTTGGGTATTTCGCCAGGTTTTATGGCTCATTTGGTTTCGTTCTTAACAGTTTCTCCGGCATGGCAACTACACTGTTTCTGTTGGCGCTGGCTGTATCTTCAATGATGGGGATATCTACTTTTTTAGTGCTTTGGATCATTGGCAGTACCATTATTATTATTACGCTTTTAGGAGGAATGGAGGGGGTTATCTGGTTAGATGTTATCCAGGGGCTCCTGTTAATAGTAGGTGGATTGGTATGCCTCGTAATGCTGATATTCAGTATACAGGGCGGACTACCTGAGATTTGGAGCGTTGCCAAAGCGAATGACAGGGTGGGATTCGGTCCGTATGATATTGACTTTACCCGTTTAACCTTTATTGTAATGGCTATTAATGGTATTTTTTATGCCATTCAGAAATATGCTACTGATCAAACTATAGTGCAAAGATACCTGTCGGCCGGCTCAAACCGGTCTGCCATTAAGGCTACCTTAATGGGTGCATTGCTCACTGTGCCGGTATGGATCATATTTATGTTTATCGGAACGGTCTTATTTGTCTATTATCATAAGAATCCGGGAGAGCTGCCTGAGAATATGAGACCCGACGGGGTTTTCCCCCATTTTATTATGAGTAAATTTCCTCTCGGGATTGTAGGGCTGGTTATCTCTGCATTACTTGCCTCTGCGATTGCGTCAACCGTTGCTGCCCTGAATTCTTTGGTTGCAGTAGGATTGGAAGACTATTACAAGCGGTGGCGACCCAACAGAACGGATAAGCACTATTTTAGCACCAGCAAAACATTAGTAGTATTATGTGGCTTATTGTCCGTGTTTATGAGTTCCTTATATCTTTTGGCAGGTAATGAAGGTGTGCTGGGAATTGTATTTGTTCTTTATGCCATCTTTTCGGGCGGTATTGCTGGTATATTCCTTCTGGGATTCTTCGTTCCATGGGCCAACAAAGGAGGGCTGAACGTGGCGATACTGGTTTGCGTATTATTCACCGGATATGCAATTTTAACTTCAACTACAATCGGATCGGGAACCGGCGAGCAGATTATTGTAGATATGGGCGATCTTAATTTTACGCATCACAAACTCATGCTGGGCGTATATACACATTTGATCATTCTGGGAGTAGGCAGTGTTGCCAGTTATTTTTTTCCAAAAAAAGAAGTTGACAAAAATCTGATATTCGCCGGCTGGGGAGATGCCAAAAGACAAGGTAAACTTAAAATAAAAGAACTGTAAAATTAAGAATGAAGCACCTCATTTAACTGGAGTGGATTCGGTCGTCTTTTTGAAAAAATGCAGTAAACTATGATACTACTTTTTCCGGCGCAGATACTACCGTTGCCTGTTTTGTCAGGAAATCCTTTGTCCTTTGTTTTGCCCGGATCTGTTATAATGTAAACGCTTTCATGATAAAAGTTCGTTTTCTCGCCAGGGGCCTATAGATTTGTTGCGGGTAATCAATTTTATAAATGTAAACGCTTACAGTCCTCATGAGTAATTTGAAAGATGTTGCCAGCCTGGCTGCAGTTTCCATTGCCACGGTATCGAGGGTCATTAACAATTCCGCGGTAGTAGATCCGAAAACCCGCGTGAAAGTTCAAAATGCCATCAGGAAGCTGAACTTTCATCCTAACCGCGTTGCACGCCGGTTAAGCAAATTGAGGATGAAGGAAGGAAATGGAAAGATCATTGGATTGGTATTGCCGGATATTACCAATCCTTTTTATGTGGATGTATTAAGAGGAGTTGAAGATTATGCCCTTAAGCATGAATACGTGGTTATTACCTGCAATTTTGGACAGGATGAATCCCGGGAAAAGCTCTATTTGAGTATCCTGCAGTCGGAGTCTGTTGATGGTTTGATAGTGGTTCCGGTGCGCGGATTAGATGAAGAGGTATCGAAAATGGTAGAATCCGGCCTGCCGATCGTTTGTGTGGATCGTGAGCTTCCCGGCACCGATGTTGATGTTGTATTGGTAGATAACCGGAAAGGCGCCTATGAAGCGGTTGAACATTTAATTCGTTTGGGCCATACGCGCATTGCCTTTATCTCCGGTTTGCCACAAATTCCTACGAGTGTTGAACGCCTGAATGGGTACAGGGATGCTTTGCAGGCGCATAACATTCCCGTAGATGAAAGATTGGTAAAATATGGAGATTCTATGCATGAAAGCGGTCTCAGGCTTAGTGAGGAATTATTAAAGAGCGGGCATATCCCCACCGCGTTGTTTACCGGGAATAACCTGATCACATTAGGGGCGCTTGAAATGATACATCGTTTAGGACTTTCTGTTCCCAAAGATATTGCTTTGGTGGGCTTTGATGATATGCATTGGTCTATTTCCCTTAATCCGCCCTTAACTGCTGTGCGGCAACCGGGATATGACATCGGAAGACGGGCAACAGAACTGCTTTTTCAGCGCATTGGCGACCTGAAGCGCCCTACTGCAAAAGTGATTTTTGATGCGGAATTGAAAATCAGAAATTCCTGCGGATCAAAGTAAGGTCGGGAGACTGCTAAGGTAAAAAACAGGGATTAAATATTTGCCAGAGATGTATTTGTATTTGGTTTAGCAACAACAGCACGGAATATTACCTTTCAGGTTTTCTTTGTCACATTTTTGTCAATTGAACTTTGTGTAAGCAACGTTTCACCCCCTTCTCTTGTCAATTGCATCAAGTTATAATGCAATATGAATAAACTCAAAAGCCCGGCTCTGGCTTTATTGTTTCTCTTCCCCTTTTTATCACAAGCCCAAAATAATGTTGAACCCTATATTGGATACGGTATTGATGTTAATAATAAACAGCCACTTAGCCAGGTAAATATTGGGTTGCAATATCCCGTTATTAATCAGAGGATATACCAAATGCTGATTGGAGTTAATGGAGGGCTTCCGTTAAATAAACATACTGGAAATGATGTTGCTTATACTTCCGACCTGTCATTGCCTTTAAGCACGGGAACAGGTTATGAAACCAAATGGTATTCTTGTGCAGTTTCATTGGGGCACAGATTCAGATTGATTTCCTGGGCAGATAAAAATATTATATCCCCTTTTGTTAAGGCCGGCCTTGCATATCAAAACATAGCTGTGCGTTATGATAGCTATAATATGGATAAGTATACTGTACTCAATCCACATAGATCGTTAAAAAAGACAGGACTGTTTATAGCCGGAGGTATTCAATACAAATGTGAGCTTAACAAGGGATATATTTTTGCACAGGCAGAGATTTCCTCGCCTCCGCTTGTGGAAAGTCTTAATAATTATACTTACGAGCTCCCGGGGCCTTTTACCATAAATATTGGATATGTAGTTGAATTTAAAAAAAGAAATAAATGAAATGGATCGCACCGCTGCAATGGATTATCGTTGTTGCTATCCCAACAGCGTTAATCTCATGCGATAAAAATTATACCGTATTTTATGAAGATGAAGATGCTGATGGTTTATCAGTGTTTTCAGATATGGGTAATAATGTCATGTCATGTTATATTAACGGGCAGGCTTTTCGTACAAGAGGCAGGATATATAATGCAGGGTTTAGCAGGGGGTATCTTAGTACAGAAATTGAATTGTTTAAAGATGCTGCTGCACCAGACAGTGATACGCTTACTATTATTTGGCAGAGGGATGCGTTTTCACCCAATCCTAATTCCATAAGTTTAGTGCTGGCAGTAAAAAAAGATTTCTCTTATAATGATTTTACTGCGTTTAATAATACCCGGTTGGTTATAGATGGAATTAATGGATATTTCATGGTTAACAGCAACCATTCAGAAAAAGGAACCGGTAGTATTTATTTTCTCAGGGCTGTACTGATGCCGGGTAATGCTGCAGGAATCAACAACCAGCTTTCTGGTATTTTTGAAGCAACCTTACCTTCTTATAAAATTACCAGGGGTAGATTTGACCATACTTTGCCTGTGGGTCACCCCCAAGGAGTTGTTTTTTTCTGATAAGAAAGTGTTTTCTTTCTGCCCCGAGATACCTCCGGCTACAATATACTCAACTGAGCTCCCTGAATTCAGTTTTTATTATCCCCATCCATTTCAATAATTTCGCTTTTCGTTTGTTGTTAAAATGAATACTCCATTACCTGGAACAATTTAAGAAAGATGAAAGCAAGAGTGTTAAAAATTCACCAGAAGGATAATGTACTGGTGGCGCTTACCAATTTAAAGAAAGGCGAAAGCATCGAGCATAACGGTGAAACCTATACGCTGGTTGACGATGTAGATGCCAAGCACAAGTTTTTTATTGGAGATATGAAAGCCGGCGACCCGGTATACATGTACGGCGTGCTGGTAGGCAAAATACAGTTTGATGTGTCCAAAGGCGGACGAATGACAACAGACAATACCAAACATGCGGCCGATCCTTACGATTACCGCGGCGTACAATACGAATGGCACGCACCGGATGTGTCTAAATTTAAGAACAGAACCTTTAACGGGTATCACCGCAGCGATGGCAGGGTAGGCACGGCTAATTACTGGTTGTTTCTTCCTACTGTTTTTTGCGAAAACCGCAACCTGGATGTGATCCGGGAAGCCTTACATAATGAGCTGGGGTATGCCGTAACGGATAAGTATAAGTCGTATACAAAATATCTTGTTGATGCCTATAAGGAAGGCACAGACATCAATACGCTTCAGATCGCTGATATGGAACCGGATCCTGTCCGCCGCAGGGTATTCAAAAATATTGACGGCATAAAATTCCTCAATCACCAGGGTGGCTGCGGCGGTACGCGCCAGGATGCGGCCACACTGGGCAGGCTCCTGGCCGCTTATTCCGATCATCCCAACGTGGCAGGCGTAACCGTTTTAAGTTTGGGCTGCCAGAACTTACAGGTGCAGGATTATCTCGGGTATCTGAAAGAACGTAATCCCGCTTTCGATAAACCCCTGTATATTTTTGAGCAGCAGCGGTCGCAAAGTGAAGAGCAACTGGTGGCAGAGGCGATCCGTAAAACGTTTGCAGGCCTAACGGAAGCGAATAAAATGGAAAGAAGACCCGCCCCGCTTACAGAGTTGTGCATTGGTGTGAAATGCGGGGGGAGTGATGGCTTCAGCGGTATATCGGCTAACCCTGCTGTAGGCTATTGTGCCGACCTGGTGGTAGCATTGGGTGGCAAAATTTTGCTGGCGGAATTTCCCGAACTGTGTGGCGCCGAACAGGAGCTGATAGACCGGTCGGTGGATGAACCTACAGCCCGTAAATTTATGCATTTAATGAGGAGCTATGATGAAATGGCGCATAAGGTAGGCTCGGGATTTCATATGAACCCATCGCCTGGTAATATCAGGGACGGGCTGATTACGGATGCCATAAAATCTACAGGCGCCGCAAAAAAAGGCGGCACTTCACCGGTGGCGGATGTGCTGGACTATACGGAAAAAGTAAGGAAGCCTGGCTTGAGCCTGGTTTGTACACCGGGCAATGATGTGGAAGCTACCACAGGTAAAACAGCATCGGGCTCAACGCTTATTCTATTTACTACCGGTCTGGGCACACCTACAGGTAACCCGGTTTGTCCTACTATAAAAGTGGCTACCAACTCATCGCTGGCAAAAAGGATGAAAGATATTATAGACATTGATACCGGCTCTATTATTGAAGGAGAAAAAACGATTGAGGAAATGGGTGAAGAAATCCTGGAATATTGTATTAAAGCCGCCAGTGGTGAAGTAATACCCAAAGCGGTACAACTGAACCAGGATGATTTCATTCCGTGGAAAAGAGGGGTGTCATTGTAAAATAATTTGAAAATTTGAAAATGTGGGAAATGTGGAAATGAGGACATCAAATCGGAAATCAGAAATCAAAAATTACGTTCATGTTCAGATTAGATGATAAAGTAGTTGTTATTACGGGCGGCGGAAGCGGCATAGGCAAAGCCATCAGCACCACCTTTGCAAAGCAGGGCGCTATAGTGTATATTATTGAAATGGATGAAAAAGCCGCTGCGGCAACTGTTGATGAGATTGCCACGGAAGGCGGGAAAGGCAGCTTCTTCAAATGCAATATCGCTAACCAGCAGGAAGTAAAAACCGTGATAGCGCAGATCACTCAAAAACATGCAACGATAGATATACTGGTAAACAATGCGGGCATTGCGCATATTGGCCAGGCCGATAACACGGCAGAGGAAGATTTTGACCGGGTGGTGGCGGTGAATATTAAAGGGGTATACAATTGCCTCCATGAAACGATCCCTTTCATGAAACAAAAGGGAGGTTCTATATTGAACATGGCCTCTATTGCAGCGTTGGTAGGTATACCCGACCGCTTTGTATATTCGGCCGCCAAAGGCGCGGTGGGTGCCATGACCTTATCGGTAGCCAAAGATTATTTAAGTTATAACATCCGTTGCAACTGCATTTCCCCGGCAAGGGTACATACGCCCTTTGTAGACGGCTTCCTGGCAAAAAATTATGCGGGCAAAGAAAAGGAAATGTTTGAAAAACTTTCTAAAACCCAGCCTATCGGACGCATGGCCAGGCCCGTTGAAATAGCGCACCTGGCGTTGTATTTGTGCTCAGATGAAGCTTCTTTTATTACGGGCTGCGATTACCCGATTGACGGCGGTTTTGTTAAATTAAATAACTGACCGGGGTTTCGATCATCAGCCGCAATTTTGTTTGAACGCGCGGCGTTAGCAATAAAATGATCATATGAAACATTATTGGGCTGCCTGCCTGTTACTATGCGTTTATGCTGCGTCATGCACCAAAGTTGACAATGGCGAGGCTGCAGAAGCAAAGCTGATTTTCAGGTACCGGTTCGATTCAACACAGGAAAGACTGAACAATACAGGTCAGCCTGCTTTGGTTACCGGTGGCCATGCTGCGCAAAGCCCGGTTTTTAATAGCATGAGTGCGCACTATATTGAACTAACGCCGGATGCTTCCACACCGTTAGGTAAAGGAGCGGTACTCTATAAAGCACCCGAAACGGATGCCGGCGGAGAAGCCGCTATTGATTTTGAACGATCCGTTACCGCGGGTAACAATGAAGTGTTTTATGCCATACCGCTGAAAGACATACCTGCCGGGGAATATGAATGGTTACGGCTTTCGCTGGCTTACCAGAATTATACGGTGCAATACCATATTGATACTACTATTACTATAGCTACCGATACTACTTCCAACACCATAACGATTGACCAGGACCTTACGGGAACGATCGCATCATTTATAGGATTCAATACCTATATCAAATCTTATCTTGTCAAAAGCCAGTCGCTTACGGTTGATGACAATCGCAAACAGGGATATTGGGGATTTGAAACTGCCATCAGCGGGGAAGGATTTAATGAAACGTACACCACTTCAGGACAATCACCTGAAGGCAGCACAACCGTGGTTAACCCCATTTTTGATACTTCACCTGTACCGGCAGGTTCCTGCGTGGTAACTGCCGCCTTTACACCAGGCAAACTGGTTATTACCGGAAAGGAAACAGAAAATATTATAGTAGAGGTATCCCTTTCCACCAACAAAAGCTTTGAATGGGAAGAAGTGATAAACAACGGCAAATGGGATCCGCTGAAAGGAGAGCCTGTGGTAGATATGGGAATACGGGGAATGATACCGGCGATCAGGTAGGGATGAGCTATCGGCGCTCAGCTATGAGCTTTGAGTGTCTTGGTCAAACGTGAAATGTGAGAATGAAGGTGGTGAATGGTGAATAGTTAGGGGTGAAGTTCACTATCGCCCGTTGCCTGTTCCCTCTCTTCAAACAAATCTGCGGCTATTCCGTCTGCAAATAATTTTCCGGCATTGGTAAGCTTCAGTGTGTTGTTGGTTAATATAATCTTCTCATTTGTATAGGGTTGAGCGGCAAGCAATATACGTTGTGCATGTGTTTCGCCAAAGCTGGTTTGGATATGGCTGAGGTCAATACCTTCCATAGTACGCAGGCTGGTCATAATGTATTCATTAAGCCTTTGTACGGATGTAAGCAATTCCTTTTCTACAGGTATATTATTTTGTGAAATGGACTGTATGTATAAAGCATTGTTGGCAATGTTCCAGCTCCGGGTATCTGTTCCGTTGAAGGAATGTGCGGAAGGACCAAAGCCGTAATAGGGCTTGCCCTGCCAGTAAGAGGTATTATGGCGGCTTCTTTTTCCCGGGATGGAAAAATTAGATATTTCATAGTGCTCGTATCCTGCATTTTCCAGCCAGCTAATAAGTTGCATAAACTGCCTTGCCTGCTGTTCCGGATCAGTATCCTGCATTTTGTTTTTGGCAATCATGCTGTGCAATGCCGTTTTGGGTTCCACGGTCAGGGCATAACAGCTTACATGCGGAATGTTAAAATCAATGACTTGCTGTACATTCCGCTGCCATTTTTCATCACTCAGTCCGGGTGAACCATAGATCAGGTCAATCGTAAGGTTATTAAAACCTGCATGCTGTGCCTGCACTATACTATTAACAGATTGTTCAGCAGTATGCGCCCGGTTCATCCATTTCAGGTCTTCCTCGAAAAAAGACTGAACGCCGATGCTCAGCCGGTTAATGCCTATGCTTTTCCAGGCGGTGAGCTGTGGCGCTGAAATATCGTCAGGGTTGGCTTCTAATGTAATTTCTGCGGTATCGCTTATAACAAACTTATGCCGGAGGGCATCTAAAATAGTACCTAATGTTTGGGCAGATAACAAGCTCGGCGTGCCACCACCAAAATATATCGTTTCAATATGGTTATTGTTATGATAAGCCGTACATAAAGCGATCTCTTTCAATAAAGCGGTTATTAAATCGTTCTTGAACCGGAGCGAAGTAGAGAAATGAAAATTGCAGTATAAACAAGCCTGTCTGCAAAAAGGAATATGAATATATATGCCTGCCAATGCTAAATGATTTTTGATTTCAGATTTATGCTTTTAGTTTTGTTAGTAATGAACCGGCTGCGCTGTTTTACAGGTTTAGTGTTTTTGGTGCTGCTGTCGTTATACGCGGGCGCCCAGGATAAGTACAGGCTACATTATGTTTTTGCCGGCAAAGATACCAGCTTCCGGCCTGAAACACTGGGATTGCAAACCACATTTGCCAACCAGGCGCAATGCCGGCAATATATTGACCAGGCCATCAGTTCCCTTCAGCTTAAAGGATATATTACCGCATCGGCAGACAGTACGGTTTTTGATTCAACAGCGGCACAGGTGTGGATATATGCCGGAAACGTATACCAATGGGCTGAGCTGAACACCGACAGCGCTGATAAAAAAATGCTTGCTGCAATAGGATGGAACAGCAAAGCATTTACCCATACTCCCCTGGATTTTGCTCAGGTAAGGTACTGGCAGGAGCGGATGCTTAATTATTATGAAAACAATGGCTATCCCTTTGCGCAGGTGGTGTTCGACAGCTTAACGATAGCAAATGACAGTGTATTCAGCAGTCTTAAAACGGCGGAAGGACCCGCGTATAAAATTGATAGCATAAGGGTTTACGGCAATGCTAAAATTTCCAATACCTTCCTTCAAAAATACCTGGGTATAGCCAATGGGTCTGCTTACAGCAAAGCCCGGCTGCAGGCTGTCAGCCGGCGTTTACTGGAGCTGCCCTACCTGAAGGAAATTAAAACATGGGATATGACAATGACCGGTTCGGGCTCGGTACTGAACCTGTATATTGATTCCAGGAAAAGTAGCCAGGTGGATGTGCTGGTAGGCTTTTTACCGGCTGCGGAAGGCACCGGAAGAACCAAGTTGCAGCTTACCGGCGAGGCCAATATCAACCTCAAAAATGCATTGGGCAGCGGGGAAACCATTGGTGTAAACTGGCAGCAGATACAGGTGAAATCGCCCCGGCTCCATTTAAAGTACGAGCATCCCTTTGTGTTTAATTCGCCTTTCGGATTCGACTTTAATTTTGACCTGCTGAAAAAAGATTCCTCATTTCTGAATCTTAATGCGCAATTCGGGGTTCAGTACCTGTCAACCGGCAAGCAAACCGGGAAAGTATTCTTTCAAAGCTTCTTTACCAATGTATTGCCGGCAGGCATTGATACGGCACAGATAAAAATATCGAAAAGGCTGCCTTCCTATATTGATGTAAATACCAGCAATGTGGGTATTCATTACGGGTATAATAATACCGATTACCGGTTTAACCCACGCAGGGGAAATGAGTTTACGATCATTACTTCGGCGGGTTTGCGAAAGATCAAACCTAATGCAGCTATTGCCGGTATTAAAAAAGACGCTTCAGGCAATGATTTTGATTATGCTTCATTGTACGATACGCTGGATCTGCGAACCTATCTTTTAAAGCTTAACCTGGCCGGTGCACATTATTTCAAAACAGGCAAACAGTCGGTATTAAAAGCAGCCGTAAACGGCGCCTGGCTGTATACACATGATATTTTTAAGAATGAAATGTACCAGATCGGGGGGTATAAGCTATTGCGGGGTTTTGATGAAGAAAGTATTTATGCCAGCAGTTATGCTGTTTTAACAGCAGAGTACAGGGTTTTTATAGGGCTAAACTCCTATTTTTTTGGATTTGCTGATGGCGGATGGATACAAAACAAGGCTTACGGCGAAGTGCAGGAAAAAAATCACACGTACCTGGGACTTGGCATTGGTATGGCATTTGAAACAAAAGCCGGCATTTTTAATTTAAGCTATGCTGTAGGCAAGCGTGATGATATGCCCATAAATTTCAGGCAGTCTAAGATACATTTTGGACTGGTAAGCCTGTTTTAATATAAGTTTTGAAACAATCATTATGATTCAGATATTTTTGCAGCATAAAACATTCAACAATTGAGAAGGATCCTGTTAATATGGGTGGTTCTGCAGGTTGGTTTAATTGCTGCCGTATATGGCCAGGATGATTCTTCCGGTGTAAAGCCGCCTCCTGCGCAGACAACACCTGCGCAGGATACCTTAGCTCCTGAGCCGGTCAGGAAAAAGATCATTCCTGTTATTAAGCAGGTAAAGCAGGAGCAGGTGCATATACCTGCCGATACGGTGCCGGAGCTCGCCCAAAATGTTCCTTCCCCTTTGGCGCTTTACGGGAATGCTATATTGCCCTATATTGCGGGTCACCCGTATTATAGTGTTAGCAACGATGTTGTTTACATGCCTTCAAAGTGGTATACGCCGGAGAGTAAAGATGAATTGTTTTATATTTTTTGCGGCACGTTGTTTTTCCTGGGAATATTAAGGGTTGGCTTTCCCAAATATTTCCAGGACGTATTCAATGTTTTCTGGCGATCGGCATTCCGGCAAAAACAAATACGGGATCAGCTTCAGCAGGCTGGTATGACCACTCTGCTTTTTAATATCTTCTTTGTTTTTAGCGCAGCCCTGTTTAGTTACCTTGTTATAACATATACCACCAGTTATAGCCTGCAGCCATGGTTATTATTTACTATTTGTTTTTTTAGTATAACCTTCATCTATATAGGAAAATATTTTATTTTGAAACTAACCGGCTGGATGTTTGGGCAGCAAACAGCAGCAGATTCTTATATTTTTATTGTTTTTTTGATCAATAAAATATTATCAATATTATTAATACCACTAATGCTGGTACTGGCTTTCGGAGATCCAATGCTTCAACAGGTAGCTTTTACCATTTCTATTGTGCTGTTATCGGCATTATTGGTTTACAGGTTTATTCTTTCTTTTACGGGGTTTCGTAATGAATTGAGAATTAGCCTATTGCATCTTGTTCTATATGTAGGCGGGTTTGAAATTATACCGGTATTAGTGATTTACAAACTCCTGTTACATTTGTTTGTCAGAAGTTCGTAACTTTGCAAAATCATTGCCTAATAAAGATAAACATATAGTTAAACAGGAGAAAATGGCAGTAAGCAGTTCTACTATGTCTATTAAAAAGGTCCTGATAACCCAACCACGCCCGGATTCGGATAAATCCCCTTACTTTGAACTGGCACGAAAACACAGTGTTGAGCTGGAGTTTTACCCGTTTATAAGGCTGGAAGGCTTGCCTTCCAAGGATTTTCGCAAGCAAAAGATTGATATTAGTCAATATAGTGCCGTAATATTCACCAGCAGGCATGCCATTGACCATTTTTTTCGGATATGCGAAGAGCTTAAAATAGCCGTATCGCAGGATACCAAATATTTTTGCATAACGGAGGCGGTGGCTTTATATCTTCAAAAATTTATTCTTTACAGGAAGCGAAAGGTGTTTTATGGAGCCGATGGTACCAATAAAAGCCTGTTTGAAGTAATTAATAAACATAAAGAAAATGAGCAGTTTTTGTATCCCTGTTCTGAAAATCAGCAGGATAACGATATCATTAACTGGCTTAAAGCCAATAAATGCGAATTTGCCACGCCGTTCATGTACAGAACGATCAGCAATGATGTGAAGCAGGTGCTTACAAAATTTGAGTTTGATGTAATATGCTTTTTTACCCCAAGCGGAGTAAGAAGCCTGTTAGAGAATTTTCCCCTGTATAAACAAAACGGAACCAGGATAGGCGCTTTTGGAAATAATACTTCTAAGGCCATAGAAGAAGCAGGATTAACGCTGCATATTAAAGCGCCCGCTCCCGAAACCCCTTCCATGGTGGCAGCGCTCGAAAAGTTTTTGAGCAGCAACAAAAAATAATTGTTTTCGAATTTAGCTGAATGGGTGTATTTACTAATCATCTCATACATGAAACCAGCCCCTATTTGCTGCAGCATGCCTATAATCCCGTTAACTGGTACCCCTGGAACGAAGAAGCCCTTAAAAAAGCAGAGAAGGAAAATAAGCCAATATTAGTGAGCATTGGTTATGCCGCCTGTCACTGGTGTCATGTAATGGAAAGGGAAAGCTTTGAGGATGAAAGCGTGGCGGCTATCATGAATGAACATTTCATTAATATTAAAATAGACCGCGAGGAAAGACCCGACCTTGACCACATTTACATGAATGCGGTTCAAACCATGACTGGAAGCGGAGGCTGGCCCCTTAATGTATTTTTAACACCTTCCAGGAAGCCCTTTTATGGAGGTACTTATTTCCCCCCTTCCCCGGTGTCTAACCGGCCCTCGTGGCAGCAGGTGCTGCAGGGTGTGGTTAATGCTTTCAGGGATAAACGCGGTGAAATAGAATCGCAGGCAGAAAACCTTACCGGCCACCTGTTGCAATCCAATACTTTTGGCATAACAAAGCCTTCCGGTATAGAAAACACCACAACCGGGCAGTTCAATACCATTTTTGAGCACATTATGCAGTCTGCCGATACCAAAGACGGCGGATTTGGAAGAGCGCCCAAGTTTCCCCAAACATTTACCATACAGTTTCTGCTGCGGCATTTTTTTTATACGCAAAATGAAAAAGCTTTGCATCAGGCTTTATTAAGCCTTGATAAAATGATTTACGGAGGTATATATGACCAGTTGGGAGGAGGATTTGCGCGGTATGCTACCGACAGTAAATGGCTGGTGCCTCATTTTGAGAAGATGCTTTATGATAATGCCTTACTGGTGATTGTACTGAGTGAGGCTTACCAGCTTACCAAAAATCAATTATACGCGGATACGATAGGACACACGATGGATTTTATTGAGCGTGAGCTGATGAGCGAAGAAGGTGGTTTTTTTTCCGCACTGGATGCAGACAGCGAGGGTGTGGAGGGCAAATACTATGTTTGGAATAAAAAAGAAATTGAATCGGTATTACAGGAAGATGCGGCTGTTTTTTGTAAATATTATGGTATCAGTGAAGAAGGCAACTGGGAACACCGGAATATTTTAAGCGTACTGCAACCCTTAGATGAATTTGCCGCTCAACATAAATTGGATAAGGCAACCATAGCGGCTACTTTACATTATTGCAGAACCCGGCTTTTGGAAGTTCGGCAGAAAAGAGTTCCCCCGCTGTTAGACGACAAAATTTTGCTGAGCTGGAATGCATTGATGAACATGGCCTGCAGTAAAGCCTATGCGGCATTGGGAGAAGAAAGGTATAAGCAGTCAGCCCAAAAAAATATGGCGTTTTTGCTGCGTAAGTTCAGGGATGGGCATACGGGAAGCTGGTTGCACGCGTATAAAAACGGGGTAAGCAGGCATCCCGCCTTTTTAGATGATTATGCTTTCCTGGTTCAGGCGCTTATTTGCTTGCAGGAAATTACCGGAAACCGGGATTATTTACTCACATCGAAGCAATTGATGGAGTTGATCATTGATAATTTTAGCGAAGCGGAAACAGGCTTCTTTTTTTATACGCACCGCAACCAGCAGGATGTTATTTTGCGTATAAAAGAGGTATATGATGGGGCCACTCCTGCGGGTAACTCAATAATGGCTTGGAATTTGCATTATTTGTCACTTGTTTTTGATAATGCCGCATGGAGGGCCCGGGCGTTAGCCATGTGCACTTCCTTAAACGGAGTAATTGTAAAATATCCAACCTCGTTTGGAATGTGGGCAGCTATAACGTATGATATTTTTTATGGGTTAAATGAAATAGCGGTGGTGGGTAATCGTTATAAAGACGTTGCTTCAGATATTGCAGCGCATTATTTGCCCAATAAAGTGATCCAGTCTGCTCCGGGAAACGATGCTGATTTCCCCTTGCTGACCGGCCGGCACGTTAAAGACAAAACCTATATCTATTTATGCCGCAATTATTCCTGCTTACAACCGGTAGAAAAGGTGGCTGATGTAATACAACTCATTGAGCAGGAAAGGAAAAGATAAAGGAGAAAAAGCACAATAACTTGGGGCGCCTATCGTTTATATCACTTGTGTTTCCGGGTATTTTTGACCCCGTACGCTAAAAAAAATATAATATTCAAAACGTCGAAAATTTAAATTAATATTTCATCTATATTTGTCCATATACCCTTTAAGCTATTTGTATGAAAATGAAAGGCCTGTTACTTAACCTCGTTATAATTGCTGCACTGAGTATGGTGTTTGCAAGTTGTGGCAAGTTGAAATCATCTAAAGGCTTACCAAAAGATGGTCAGTTGCATGGAGTTGCACCAGGAGGAAAATATACGCTTCCGAAGCCTCCCGGCATGGTGTATATTCCCCAGGGAACGTTTCATATGGGGGCCAGCGACGAGGATATCAATTATGCGTTTACCGCCCGTAATAAACAAATTACCATCAATGGTTTCTGGATGGACGAGACGGAGATCACCAATAATGAATACCGCCAGTTTGTAAACTGGGTTCGTGATTCCATTGCCGGTGATAAACTGGGTTATAAATCCAAAGACGGCAACAGCCTCGACTGGAAGAAAATCCAAACCATTAAGTGGAATGATCCCAAAACCGTTGAGCAGTTAGATGCTATGATCGTTTCTCCGGATAACCGCATATTTGGCAAAAAAGAACTCGATGCGGGAAAGATGGTGTATCACTCAGAAACATTCGACTATAAAGAAGCTTCCCGGAAGGAAAACGCAACACAGGCGCGTTCTAAGTTTATAGTTAAAAAAGATATTCCTATTTACCCCGATACACTGGTTTGGATAAGAGATTTTTCTTACTCTTACAACGAACCGATGTCGAAAAGATATTTTTCTCATCCCGCTTTTGGTAATTACCCTGTTGTAGGGGTAACCTGGAAGCAGGCGGTTGCGTTTACCGAATGGAGAACAAAATACCTGAACAGCTTCCTGGAATCCCAGAAAAGAACCCAGGAGTCGGATTTCCGTTTGCCTACAGAAGCAGAATGGGAATACGCCGCACGTGGCGGACGTTCACAGGCGCCCTTTCCCTGGGGTGGCTATTACCTGAGAAATAAAAAAGGCTGCTTACTGGCTAACTTTAAGCCCGGACGTGGTAATTATGCTGAGGACGGAGGTTTATATCCTGTTCGTGCAGACGCTTACTGGCCGAATGACTTTGGATTATATAATATGGCAGGAAATGTGGCAGAATGGACCTCTTCTATTTTTTACGAAGGCGCTTACAACTTTCAGCACGACATGAACCCGGATATTCGCTGGAATGCAAAAGACAGTGATCCTCCCCGCATGAAACGTAAAGTTTTGCGTGGTGGTAGCTGGAAAGACGTTGGTTATTTCCTTCAGGTGAGTACCCGTACGTACGAATACCAGGATACAGCAAAATCCTATATAGGTTTCCGTTGTGTAATTGATCTTCCGCCATCTGGCAAACGCAGATAACGCAAGGCGGCTACCAACCAATTGCTTAGCTTAAAAACAACTGTACAATATCCGAACTATTTATGCTTGTGTGGTGTTATATAGGTTTATATGGCCCGGCATAGCATGATCATTACCTTTTGAAATCTAAAAAGAAAAACCCTTTAAAAAACAAAAAACTCTCTTTTTTATGGCAGGCACAAACAGATCCACCGAAAGACTCGTTAACGTTTTAGTGTGTGTTGGCGCAGCAGTAGTAATTTTTGGCGCATGGGCCAAAATTCTTCACAAACCCTTTGCCGATGTGATGCTTACGGTTGGGCTTTTAACAGAAGCGGCAATATTTTTAGCCTACGCATTTTTACCGCCTCCCGGTGGTGAAATGAAAGAAATTGCGGAAGCTTTTAAAGGCGGTGCTGTTAGCGGAGGAAATCCTGCACTGGCATCTATGGATAAGATGTTGCAGGATGCAGCTATTAACCCTGCCAATCTGCAACGCTTAGGCGATAATTTCAGCAAGTTTGGATTAACGGTTGAAAAAATGTCTGATATAGCCGATATTACTGCGGTTACCGGTGAGTATACTGCTAAAACAAAAGCCGCCTCCCAGGCATTAGACACAGTTAAGGATGCTTATCTTGGCGCTGCCAATACAGCAAAAACCTTTAGCGAAGCTTCTGAATCTACCAGGCAGTTCCATGATCAGGTACAAACGCTTACTAAAAATTTATCTTCTTTAAATACGATTTACGAATTGGAGTTACAGGATACGAATAACCATTTAAAAGCGATGAACGGCTTTTACAGCAACCTGGTACAGGCTTCACAAACCATGCAGGGTAGTGTAGAAGACGCTAAAAAGACACAGGAACAAATTGGCTTACTGGCTAAAAACTTAGGAAGTCTGAATAATGTGTATGGCAATATGCTGTCTGCAATGCAGGGCAGATAATTTTGAACGGATGGGTTGAATATTCAATCCATTTCTTATTAACCCTTGATTCGTATACATTAAATCCTGAAAAATCATGTCACTACCTAAAGAGCCACGGCAGAAGATGATCAACATGATGTATTTGGTGCTTACAGCAATGCTGGCGCTGAACGTATCTGCCGAAATCATTAATGCCTTTAAAACGATTGACAGCAGCCTGGTAAAATCCAACAGCACGCTGTCTTCAGCCACATCAGAAATATATGATGCATTTGCAGCCAGCCTGGAAGATCCAAAAACCCGCGAAAAAGCGGCTATCTGGAAGCCCAAGGCAGACCAGGTGCAAGCGCTTTCTGCAAAACTGACTGTTTATATTGATAATTTAAAAGATGGTTTAAAAAGAGGAAGCGGGTATGATCCTGAAAAGGGTGATACCACTTTTAAAATTGATAACCTTGATGCGGCTACCCGCATAATGGGTACCGAAGGAAAAGGAGAAGAACTCCGTTTGGCTCTGGAACAGTATAAAAAGGATATTCTTTCCATTGATCCCGAAATTGCAAAAGAGTTTGACCATAACCTGCCTGTCAATACGGAAAAGCCGGTTTCGCAGGCTGGTAACACCAACCAGGACTGGTCGGCTGCTTATTTTCATATGACGCCTACCATTGCAGCGCTTACCATTCTCAGTAAATTTCAAAATGATGTTAAAAATACCGAGAACAAAGTGGCTTCTTTCTGTTTCAAGAAAATTGGCGATGTAAAAGTTATTTTCGACAAGTTTGAACCAATGATCGGGGCTAACGCTACTTATCTGATGCCGGGCGAGCAATTAGAGATCAAAGCCGGGTTAGGCGCCTTTAATGCCAGCGTTATGCCTAAAGTGTTTATTAACGGTAACGCGGTTACAGTAGGTGCTAACGGGGTGGCGGATGTAAAAATGCCGGCCGGCGGTTCGGGCCCCCACAAAATGAATATTGATGTTAAATACCCTGACCCGGCTACCGGTGAAGAAAAAACCATCAGCAAGGTGTTTGAGTACACGGTTGGTCAGCCTTCGGGTGTAGCCGTAATGGCAGATAAAATGAATGTATTGTATGTGGGTGTAGACAATCCTTTGACTATTACCGCAGGTGCCGGTAGTGAAAAAGTAAGTGCTTCTATCAGTAACGGAAGAGTTTCAAAAGCCGGCGGAAGCAAATATATTGCTAAGCCCGAACAGCCAGGTGAGGCGAACGTAAATGTAATGGTAGATGGCAAATCGGTAGGTAAAGTAGCTTTCCGCGTAAAATATCTTCCTCCTGCCACAGGTATGGTAGGTACTTTTGAAGGCGGGCAGGTATCTACTGCGCAGTTTAAAGCAATGGGCGGTGTAAGGGCTGTGCTGCAAAACTCTGAATTTGAAGCTTTGTATGAAGTAGTCAGCTATACGATCGCCGATTTAAGCAGTCCGGATTACAACCCTATTGCCAATAACGGTCCGCGTTGGGGTGGAAGCGCTGCTTCATTGGTAAATAACCTGAAACCGGGAAGAGGCGTTTATATTGATAATATCAAAGCCAGGGGGCCGGACGGGAGAACGATTACTTTAAAGCCATTATCGTTTATATTGAGGTAATATGCCTGTTTATATAATGTTTTATCATTTGTTTTAGTTATTTAACACTTTTGACCATGAAATGGAAATTTGCGAAATACGCTTTGCTGGCAGTGGCTTTTGGAATGGTGGTTAATGCCGCTGATGCGCAAACCGCACCGCGGAAAAAAACCACGCGGAAAACAACCGCACCTGCTAAAAAAACAACAGCTAAGAAAACACAGGCTAATGTTGCCGACGCTAATCTTGGTGTGGCCAAACAGGATACCATGATTGTAAAGGCGCCGCCAAAGCAGGATCCTTTAAAGATGGATACCATAAGGAAATCACTGCGTAACGACAATGCGATAGAGATGAACCTTGTGAAAGACCGTACACCGCTGGCGTATGAGAACATTCGCGAAGACGATGCCATTTACAGGGAGAAAGTGTGGAGGGAGATTGATATCCGCGAAAAAGTAAACCTTCCCTTCCGGTATAAAGCAGACGATGATAATGGTAACCAGCGTTTTATTGCCATTTTACTCAATACCATTAAAAGTGGTGAGGTTACGGCTTTTGACGCATCCATAGATGACCGCTTTACTACGCCCATGACGTTGGATCAGATCGGCTCAAAGCTGGCAGGTTCCTGCGATACCATAATGGTGCCCGATACGGAAAAAGACCCTACCTTGTCAAAAGGGATTATGAAAGAATCTGTGGTGTGCGAAGAGTTTAATATGGACGATATTACCAAATTCAGAATTAAAGAAGAATGGGTATTTGATAAAGAGTCCTCCAGGATGTACGTGAGGATACTGGGAGTTGCCCCGGTAAAAACCTACTTCGATAAAGTTACCGGACAGGAAATTGGCTCTGCTCCCATATTTTGGGTATACTACCCCGATATGCGGCCTGCACTTGCCAAATTTGAGGTATATAATGGTAAAAACTACGGAGCACGTATGAGCTGGGAAGAATTGTTTGAAAGCCGTTTCTTCGGAAGTTATATAGTTAAGTCTACACTCGACAACCCGTATGATCTTTATTTGAAGCAATATGTAAAAGATGATGTGCTTCGGTTGTTACAGGGCGAGGATATTAAAACCACCATTTTTAATTACGAACAGGATCTTTGGTCGTATTAATTCATAAAACATATTTGCTTAAAAAGGATTGCCAACCGGTAATCCTTTTTTGCTTTTAATGCTTTGCGGAACGGAGCCGGATGCGGTCGGCACACAACAAAGGAGCGTCTGGCCGCCTGTTCACGTTATTACACAAAGCGGGTGGTTATGTAAAAAATGGCTAACCCGGATCTGATAAAAATACCCATATTTGGGTATTGCAATGTGAACCTGCTACAGTATCTTTACCTCGGTTTTTCATAGGATATTGGATTTTAAAAACGGGGCTGGATATCTATCCTGGCCCCTTTTTATTTTGAACGGGCAATAGGTTTATTTTCCCTTTTTTTTGAAATGATCACTGATAAGTTGTGCTTTAGCGTTGCCAATAAGGGGTATCAGGTTTTCGGGAGGCGCATGTTCTATATTTTTAACCGACCTGAATGTTTTCAGCAACAGGTCTGTAGTAGTCTTGCCAATACCAGGTATCATCTCCAGCTCATTTTTAAAAGTTCCCTGGCTCCGCTTTTTACGGTGGAAGGTAATGCCAAACCGGTGCACCTCATCCCTGATCTGCCTTAGCAATTTTAAGCTGTCGCTCCCCCAGTCTAACTTTACCGACTGCCTGTCACCGCTGAAGAATACTTCTTCTTCATTTTTAGCCAATCCTATCACCGTCATTTTCCCATTCAGGTTCAATTCGTTAATGGCTTCAAGCGCAGCGCTTAGCTGTCCCTTGCCACCGTCTATAATCACCAGTTGCGGAAGCGGCTCCTCTTCGGCAACGAGCCTTTTATACCGCCGGTGCACGGCTTCTTTCATAGTAGCAAAATCATTGATCCCTTCAACTGTTTTTACATTAAAATGACGGTAATCTTTCTTGCTGGGTATACCCATTTTAAAGCACACCATTGCCGAAACCGGAAAGCTTCCCTGGAAGTTAGAGTTATCAAAACATTCAATATGTTCCGGTAATTCGGGCAAAAGCAGATCCTTCTGTACCTGGTAAAGTATGGCTTTCTTCTCTGCATCTGTTTTTCCTTCCAGTTGGAGCATCTTTCTTTTTTTTAACTCTTCCTGGAAGTAATTGACGTTTTTTTGTGAGAGGTCTAACAATTTTTTCTTGTCTCCCGCCTTTGGCGCAGTAACGATAATGCCTTCCTGCGGATAATGTATGGGAAAGGGCACAATCATTTCCGGGGCATTGCTGTTAAAGGTATCCCTTAGTTCAGCGATAGCAAATTCGAGCACATCTGTTGCCGTTTCGTCTAACTTTTTTTCGAGGGTAATGGTTTTGGTTTGTACAATAGTGCCGTTTTCCACCATCAGGTAGTTTACATAGGCAATTTTCCCTTCTTCTAAAATAGAAAACACATCCATAGTACCCAGCTTATTGTTTACTATGGTTGATTTTGACCGGTATTGCTGCAAATGCTCAATCTTTTTTCTCACCATTTCAGCTTTTTCAAATTCCATATTTTCCGAAAGCATCTTCATTTCTTCACTGAACCTGCTGATCACCGGCGACAAATTGCCTTTTAGCAGGTTCTTTATCTGTAATAAGCCTTCTTTGTAATCTTCTGCTGTTTGCAATCCTTCACATGGGCCTTTGCAGTTACCTAAGTGATATTCAAGGCAAACCTTGAATTTTTTCTTCTGTATATTCTGCGGGGTAAGATTAAGCTTACAGTTGCGCAGGGGTATGTTTTGCCTGATAAAATCCAGCAGTTCCCTCACTTTTCCTACGGAAGTATAGGGTCCCAGGTATTCCGATCCGTCACTGATCTTTCTGCGGGTAAGAAAAACACGGGGGAAATGTTCGTTCTTTATAACAATATAAGGAAAGGTTTTATCGTCCTTTAGCTGGATATTATATTTTGGCCGAAACTGTTTGATGAGGCTGTTTTCCAGCAAAAAAGCATCCTGCTCCGAATCTACAATGGTAAACTCTATTCCATGTATCCGCTGAACCAGCTCATGTGTTTTATAGCTGGAGAGGTTTTTATTGAAGTAGGAACTGATTCTTTTTTTTAGATTTTTAGCCTTGCCTACATACAGCAATTCATGTTCTTCATTATAGTATTTGTAAATGCCCGGCTGTAGGGGTATCGTATGCACAATTTGCTGAAAGGATGCTGTAGTCATAGTAATTCAGATGCAAAATTAGTTGAATTATCAATGACAGCGGTTTACGGGGGGTTAATCCCTGTCATCCCACACGTACCGTTCAAGCGTAACCGCTTCCGGTTGATCTTTTTTTTGTACAAGTGTGGTAATCTGGCAGCCGCGGTTAGCGGTCCACAGCATTTTTTGGGTTACTGTGCTATCTATGCCCGGGAAGCTTTTTTCTATGTAAATGGTTTTTACCCCGGTGTTTTCCTGCTTCAGTAAAATATCCGCTTTCCGGATAACGGCCTTTTCATTGTTGGGGGCATAGGTGAGTGTTATTGTTCCCAGTGTGGCATCAATAAAGGAAGTTTCCTCATATTGAGGTTTTAGTTCGGGTGAGCCGATATCCGGTGTCATAAATGTTGCCGCGATAGCTTTAAAGTTTTTTTTGTCTACAATAGAAGTGTCTGTAACATGATTGATGGTTGTGTATTTTAAAACGGCCAGTGGCATGGAATCAATGTATATAAGCTGGCTGCGTATAAAATTACCGATAGGATAAAATGCTTCTACGGTATTATCTTCTTTTGTGCCGGATGACGCAGTAGTGTTATTCCTGCAGTTGCAAAGCACACAGGGTAATGCTATAAGGAAAATGAGCAGTTGTTTTTTCATCTGCTAAAAATAATGAAACAAATGATTGGATAAACCGGAGTGGAACAGGTTTTTGAAGAAGCGGAATAGCCGTATGGTATGCAGCGTGTAAAAAGCGCTTATCGTATGGTTTTTGTTACGCCGATCTTAAATCCGAAATCAACTAAGTATTCTTTAACCGGGTATTCGTTTTTATAGCTCGACATTAGCTGGTACCTCAGCTGAGGACCTGCCTGCCATTTAAATGATCCCATATTATACGATACATAGGTTTCTACGCCGGCATTAATATTCCATTTCCGTATAAGCGAAGGATCCTGGCCATACCGCTTGAAATCGGTGGAAAGCAGGTAAACATTGTTGGCAAAATTATATACCGGCTGAGCGCTGGCAGCGATATTCCATTTTAAAGTTGAATTGCCCAGTACACCCCATTCAAAGCCAACCGGCAAAGACACCTGGAAATATTCGTTATTGAACCAGGAGGATCCGTTGCCGCTGAAATTCTGTAAAGTAGAGATAACATTAATAGAGTCTGTGCCTAAGGGATTGGAAACAACAGCAAGCGTAGTTTGTTCAGGCTTGGCAGCGTAAGCCCTGAGCTGGTACCTGGAATAATTTAATTGCAGCCCCGCTCTTAATACAAAATTATTGGTTAGCTTGTAAATAACATTAGCCCCAACTTCGGCGCCAACGGCAGGCTTATGTGTAACTAAGTTATTTACTGAAGTGCTTTTTTGAGTAGTGCTGTAAGGTACGCCCTTAAACACATCGGTAACTTCAGTAATGCCGCTGGTAAGTTTTCTGTAGCTTACCGTAGGGGAGAAGAACAGTTGCCATTCGAACTTTGACTTTTTGAATGCCTCACCACCCCATAACACTTTCCTGATCTCTTTGTCTTTATCTTCTTCATCCGCGGTTTTGTCAAATTTTGGTTTGGCTATGCCCGCTGTGCTTATATGATCCGGTAGCTTCCCGGAACCTGTTATTTCAAGGTCTTCTTCATCCGCATAGCTATTGTCGTCACTATTGTTGTCGTCATTATGGTGAAGGGATGGCTTTACTGCCTGTATCTTTTTTTCAGTAAAAGGATCAGGTATGAATACCGGTTCAAAAATAGCCTTATCCGCATCGTTCATAACCGGAGTAGTAAGAGCCGCAAGCCCGGTTTCATTTAAAGAAGTACCCGGAACTGTGGATGGATGAGCATTTTTAAAATGATTACTGCTGAAAGTAAGCACTTTATTAACAGAAGCCAGGTTGTGTGTGTGATAATCAATAAGCACGGCAGTGCCAAGCAGTAGCAACAATGTTAATGAAATGTACGGCCATTTTTTCCTGGGATGAACAGACCGTTGAATATTGTTCCAAACTTTATCAGATGGATACATCTTGTATTGATCAGCCTTCTCCTTCAGGAATTCATCAAATTCATCTATATGAATATTTCTCTCCATAGTCAGTCCCTTGGTATATCAATAACAGGTTAGTAGCTTTGGTTTATATAATAAATTTTCTTTTCTTATTAAGGGTGTACAGCCACCAGCTCTAACTTTGAAGCATACTGCGGTAAAATATGTTTCTTCATGAGTATGTCTTCCAGCATTGCTTTTGCCCTTGTATATTGTGAGCGGCTTGTGCTCTCTTCAATATCAAGCATCATGGCAATTTCACGGTGCGAATAACCTTCCACGGCGTAAAGGTTCAGTACGGTACGATACCCGATCGGCAGCATTCTGATACATTCCACCACCTGTTTCGCCTGCACAATAGAAGGAACGCTTTCCTCACGGATATGCACACCTGAAGCATGTATCAGATCTACACTTTCCGTAAACTTCCTGTTTTTTTTCAGGTTGTTGATACAGGTATGAACAATGATCTTCCTGATCCATCCTTCCAATGCGCCCCTGTTTTGAAATTGCGTTAACTGTCCAAAGATCTTAATAAAGCCTTCCTGCAACATATCTTCCGCATCCTCACGGCTTTTAGCGTAACGGTAACAAACAGACAGCATTTTAGGGCTATAGCGGTAGTATAGTTCCTGCTGTGCTGCTGCCTGGTTCCGTAAACAGCCTTTGAGCATTGCCTCTTCAGTCATGAAATCAATGTTGATTTCACGTAAGTTAGACAATTTTTTGATACAATGTGCTGCCCGGGAAAGAAAAAATTTGATTTTTGATAACCTCTTTTAGGGCGTCAACTGCGGCTGTTCCATGAGCACATTACCTGTCATTTGAGCCGGAATTTCCAGCCCCATCATTTGTAAAATAGAAGGGGCCAGGTCGCCCAGCTTACCGCTGCTGATTTTCCCCTTCCAGCTTTTATCAATGATAAAGAAGGGAACAAGGTTTAAAGTATGTGCCGTGTTCGGTGTTCCGTCTTCATTAATGATATAATCGGCATTGCCATGATCGGCTGTAAGAAATATGGCATAACCATGTTCCAGTCCTGCAGTTACTATTTTTTCCACGCAGGTATCCACCGTTTCCACCGCTTTAATTACGGCTTCCCATACGCCGGTATGCCCTACCATATCTGCGTTAGCGAAATTGAGGCAAATAAAATCGGCCGTTTCATTTTGAATTTCCGGCAGCAGGGAGGCGGTAAGCTCGTAGGCGCTCATTTCCGGCTTAAGGTCGTAGGTGGCCACTTTAGGCGAGGGAGCCATGATCCTTTTTTCTCCTTCAAAAGGCGTTTCACGGCCACCGCTGAAAAAGAAGGTTACATGCGGGTATTTTTCCGTTTCCGCGATCCTGATCTGCTTCAGCCCGTTAGCGGCTATTATTTCTCCTAAAGTGTAGGTAAGGTTATCGTTCTGAAATATAACGTGCACCTTTTTATAGGTTTTGTCGTATTCCGTCATGGTGGTATATTCCAGGGGAAGCGTATGCATATTATATTCCGGCATATCGGTTTGGGTTAGCACTTCGGTAATTTCCCTGCAACGGTCGGTCCGGAAATTAAAGCAAACCACCGCATCTCCCGGCTTAATCTGCCCTCTTCCGTGAAGCGGTTGCCTTTTAATAATAGGCCTGATAAACTCGTCTGTAACATTTGCCGTATAAGAAGCTTCTACAGACTGAACAATGTTATCGGTTTGCTCCCCCTGGCCGTTTACTAAGGCGTCATAAGCTATTTTTACCCTTTCCCAGCGTTTGTCTCTGTCCATGGCATAATAGCGTCCTGTAACGGTGGCTATTTCGCCGGTAGTTTGAGCAAGATGTTGCTGGAGGTCTTTAATAAAGCCAAGCCCGCTTTTGGGATCGGTATCGCGGCCATCGGTAAACGCATGAACAAACACATCATTAAGCTTTTCTTCCCGGCAAATGCCTGTAATGGCTTTAATGTGATTGATGTGCGAATGCACCCCGCCGTCACTTACCAGTCCTAACAGGTGCAGTGATTTCTTGTGTGTTTTAGCGTAGTGTATGGCATCCAATAAAATTTTATTATTCCTGAGCTCCCCTGTTCTGATGGCTACATTAATGCGTTGCAGTTCCTGGTACACAACCCTTCCCGCGCCTATATTTAAGTGACCTACTTCACTGTTACCCATCTGTCCATCGGGTAAGCCAACCGCTTCACCGCAGGTAACAAGGGTAGTATGAGGGTATTTGCTGTAAAGCGAACTAACAAACGGCGTTTTAGCATTTTGAATGGCATCGCTGGATTTTATTTTGCCCAGGCCCCAGCCATCCATAATGATCAGGATTACTTTTTTGCTTTTCATAGCGCAAAAGTAGGCTATTTGAAAATTCCGGGGTTTGTACCGGAGCTTTTAAAATGAGAAATATGCAATGCATTAACCAGGGCAGGACAGGCGGTTGGTACAAATGACATGAATAATTATATTTTTTTTAACATTTGAGACATTTATACATAATCTGGCACATTTTTGGGATACTTCTGAACAGAATTTTTTACCATGAAAAACTATGTTATCAAGATACTTTTGTCTGTTTTAATGGTAGGAGGCTTTGCCTTCAATTATTCCGATTCCACTTATTCCTCTTCCATTGATGACGTGGTTACGGCAATCAATTCCGGCAACGTTAATCAGCTCTCCAGTTATTTTGATAAAATAGTAGAAATCACCCTTCACGACAAAAGTAATACCTACAGCCGCAGCCAGGCCGAAATCATACTTAAAGATTTTTTCCATTCCTACGGCGTTAAAGCCTTCCGTATTGTGCACAAAGGATCCAACAGCGGTTCCGAATTTTGTATAGGTAACCTGCAAACGAAATACGGGGCATTCAGAACCACTATTTTTATGAAAACCCGTTCCCGGCAACAAGTGCTCCAGGAGATAAGGTTTGAAGAAAACTAACCGGTAATCTGGCATATACCAGAAGCTCCGTTTCCTGCCGGCTTTAGCGAACTAAAGAAGGGGAACCTGTAATATATAATTACTATAAGGTGTCAACCGGTTTCAATTTTGGCAGAATAAGATGAATAATAAGCAGCGCAAAAATATAGGCGCTGCTGGCTATAATGAACATGGAAGCGTATCCGAACCAGTTGATCAGGTAACCGGTAATAAAAGCCAGGATAACCCCGCCAACAGCTCCTGCCATTCCTCCGATGCCGGTTACCGAAGCCACTACGTTTTTGGGAAACAGGTTACCCGCTATGGCATACATATTGGCCGACCATCCCTGGTGCGCAGCTGTTGCCAGTGCTATCAGCCCTATTATCAGGTACATGCTATGGGTTTGTGCGGCCAATGCAATAGGAAGCACGCATAAAGCACAGATAAGCATAGTGGTTTTCCGGGCCTTATTCTCCGACCAGCCCCTGTGCATGAAACGACTGGCAAGCCAGCCAAAGAAAATACTTCCCACATCGGAAACAGAATAAATGATCAGGAAGGGAATACCCAATGTACTGATGCTGAATTCGTGGTCGCCACCGGTATTGTCTACGAAATATTTGGGTAGCCAGGTAAGGTAAAACCACCAGATAGGATCAGCCAGGAATTTCCCGGTTATAAACACCCATGTTTGCCGGTAACCGAGCAATTGTCTCCAGGGAATCTTTTTATTTGTAACAGGTTCATTATCGCTATTGATATAGCTGAGTTCCCTTGCCGAAAGCTTCTTGTTCTCTTCCGGCCTGGTATAAGTATAATGCCATACGATGAGCAGGATAAAGCCCAGTATACCGGTTATAATAAAAGCAATCCGCCATCCCCAGTGATGAATAATGAAGGGAACCGTAAGCGCCGTAATGATGATTCCCACGTTTGTTCCTGCATTAAACAGGCCCGAGGCATGCGACCGCTCTTTTTTGGGAAACCATTCTGCAACGGTTTTAATGGCCGCCGGAAAATTAGCGGCTTCACCCAACCCTAAAACAAACCTTACGGCTCTTACACCCATTACGGTGTGTACAAAACCGGTTAACAAACCCGCGATACTCCATACCAGTATGCCCAGCGAATATCCTTTTTTGGTGCCTATCCGGTCAATGAGCCATCCCATGAGCAAAAATCCAAGGGCATAAGCTATTTTGAAGGCCGCATCAATCATGCTTACGATGATATTGTAATCTTCATTATTCTGCTGGGAGAATATACTTCCTGCGGGCAGGCCAAGCATCTGGCGTTTAAATACATCATCTGCAATTACGAACGACAGCACCTGCCTGTCGATATAATTTACGGTAGTAGCAAAAAACAATAGCGCCACAATGCGCCAGCGGTACCGGCCTGCGCCTTTGGGATTGGATGCATCATGTACAGTTTGTTCCAGGTTGGGTAATGGTTGTGTCATGTATATGGTTTTGCGATCGTTATGCTATAAATTAAAATATTGCTTTGCGTTGTAATAAGAAATGTTTTGTACCATTTTCCCCAGCCATGCTATATCATGGGGCAGCAGCCCGTTCTCTACATCATTACCTATAAGGTTGCAAAGAATGCGGCGGAAATATTCGTGGCGCGGCCACGAAAGAAAACTGCGTGAATCTGTTGTCATGCCTATAAACCGGCTTAACAAACCCATATTGCTCAGCACGTTCATTTGTTCTTCCATCCCGTCTTTCTGATCAAGGAACCACCAGCCCGACCCAAATTGTATTTTACCCGGCGTTATGCCATCCTGGAAGTTACCGATCATTGTGGCGTATATGGCGTTGTGAGCAGGATTATTATTATAGATGATGGTTTTAGCCAGCTTGTTTTCTTTATCTAACCGGTTAAAAAAGGCCGACATGGGTTGAGCAATGCTCCAGTCGCCTATGGAATCCACACCTGCATCTGCTCCCAGGCGTTGCAATAGCCTGGTGTTGTTATTGCGCAAAGCGCCGATATGAAACTGTTGCGTCCATTGTTTTTCTGCATTCCACTGGCATATAAAATGGAGGGTGGCCGATTTGAAACGGTGCACTTCATCTGTTCCGGGTGTTTTGCCACTTCTTATCCTGCTAAAACTTTCCTCTAATTGCGCAAGGGTAAAATCATCCGCATACATGGTTTCCAGTCCATGATCCGAAATGCGGCAGCCGGCATCATGAAAAAAGTTGTGACGTTTTTTTAATGCATCCAGCAACTGCCGGTAACTGCCGATCGTAATGTTTGCAGAAATACCTAATCTGTCAATATAGCTATTGTATGTTACCGGATCTTCCACGGCCATGGCTTTATCCGGCCGGAACGCAGGCAGCACTTTAACCTTCAGCCCGCTTTGCTTTATTTGGAGGTGGTAGCGCAGGTCATCGCAGGGGTCGTCCGTGGTACAAAGGGCTTCAACGGAAAAATAGTTAAGCAGCGCATGAACCGGCAATGTTGCCAGCTTTTCATTGCAATGGTTATATATCTGCTCCGCAGATGATTCATTTAATAATGCGGTGATGCCGAAAGGATTGCGCAATTCAAGATGCGTCCAGTGATACAGCGGGTTGCGCATGGTATAAGGCACTGTTGCGGCCCATACTTTAAACTTGGTATAATCATCGGCGTTACCGGTAATGTTATTTTCATCAATGCCGTTGCTGCGCATGGCACGCCACTTATAATGGTCGCCTTTTAGCCATATTTCGGTAATGTTTTTAAACTGCTTGTTGGTTGCTATTTCATCAGGCGGCAAATGATTGTGATAATCAATGATGGGCATTGTTGCGGCATACTCATGATAGAGTTGCTGTGACGTGGCGCTTTGCAGCAAAAAATCTTCGTTAAGAAAAGGCTTCATAATGGCGTATTAAAACAGATGCAAAAATGGACGGGTATTGTATTTTCAGTGGTTAACCGTGGATTTATGTTTTTCCCTTTTCAATATATTGCATGATCTTTTTGATATGGCCGGTTACCAGTGCATATTCGCCATTTGCCAGCCATTCTGCCGGGAAAAGCTGCGATCCGATACCCACAGCGGCAACACCGCCTTTAAACCAGTTACCGATATCTTCCGCGGTGGGTTCAACGCCGCCTGTGGCCATAAACCGCATGGCAGGAAAAACGGCTTTTACCGCTTTAATAAAAGCCGGGCCGCCCAATTGCCGGGCCGGAAATATTTTCACGGTATCTATTCCCCAGTATTCGGCCAGTCCGATCTCTGAAGCTGTGGCGCAGCCCGGTATCCATAATTTTTTATGCGCTGCGGCAACCTGTTGTATTTCTTCAAGTATCAATGGAGAAATCAGGAAGTCGGCGCCCGCACGGATAAATTGATTGGCCTGCTGTGCGTTTTTTATGGTACCAATACCCAGCACCATTCCCGGCAACTGCTCGCTGCAATATTTGCGCAGCTCAATAAAGATATCAAATGAGTTGGCATTGCGGTTGGTGAATTCAAATAAGCGAACGCCTGCATCGTAAGAAGCTTTGAGCACATTGCGGCATATGCTTATATCGGTATGCGTAAATAAGGGAACAAATCCTGTTTGTTGTACCAATGATGCTATTTGCTGTGGATTCATAATTATTTAATTTGGGTGGTGAAAGGCATAGGGTTAGGGTATAGGATATAGGGTGTAAGGCATAAGGTATAGGGTACAATGGACAAACAATAAACTTTAAACTACAAACTACTTATCTGATAATTCTTCCACTTCCGCTTTGCTGTATCACCGTATCAATTTCCTGTTTCGTGGCTGTATTAAAATCGCCGGTAATGGCATGTTTAATTACACCACAGGCGGTAGCAAATTCGATAGCTTCGTTTAGGCTGCTTTTTGTTTTAAGTGCATGAATAAGCCCGGCCATAAAAGCATCCCCGGCCCCAATACGTTCAGCAATGTGCTGCATATGGTAAGCTTGCGAAGTGTATATTTTCCCTTCATTCCATAAGTAGCCGGTATATTGGTTCGAGCTGGCGCTTTCCTGCTTGCGCATGGTCATGGCAATGTGTTTTACATTGGGTAAAGCCTTTTTTAAAAGCGTAAAAGTACTTTCAACAAGATGGGCGGCATCGGGTTCAATGCCAAAGTACAGCTTGGCAGTATCAACATCCGCCAGCAGCACATCGCAATACTGTAGCAGTTCGGGCATTACCTGGCTGCAATGTTTGCCATATTTCCAAAGGGTGCTGCGATAGTTAAAGTCTGCGGAAATGATCAGCTTGTTTTGTTGTGCAGCCTGCAATGCTTCCCTGCAGGTATCGGCAAGTTGCTGGTTCAGCGCGGGGGTAATGCCGCTCCAGTGAAACCAGTCTGCCGTTTCAAATATCGGGTTCCAGTTAAGCTGCCCGGGTTTGAGGTAACTGAAAGCAGAATGTTCCCGGTCGTAAATTACTCTTCCCGGTCTTGCGCCCTGCCCGCTTTCATAATAATAAGTTCCTGTGCGGCCATCTGCAGTACGCATAATATGGGTTTGAACACCATATTTATATAACTGGGAAAGCCCGGCTCTGGCCAGTTCATTATCCGGCAAAGCCGTAATATATAGCGATGGGCTTCCCAAAATAGCTAAGGAAACCGCGATATTGGCTTCGGAACCCGCCCAATGCATTTCGAGCGTTTGGGCCTGAACTAATTTTTGCTGCTGCGGTGGAGTAAGTCGGAGTAAGTATTCACCAAATAAAGCAATCTTTTTATTCATAACCGGCATCTGTGAGCCGAAAATAAGGCAAATCGGCGAAAGGAGACGCCGAAGATTTGCCGGACAATAAAAAAAGCCTCCTGTAAGGAGGCCTTTTTTGCAGTTGGTTTTGGGGCTATTATTGATTATACTTGATAAAAGGAACAACCAATGAAGATTGCCCGTGTATGTTCTTAATATAATACAACCCCGGCGATAAGTTCAAAATGTCCACACTAACAATTGTAAGGTTTCTGGTATTTATCCATTTTACAACTGAACCGCCTATATTGACAACTGCTAATGTGGAAATGCTGCTTGAAGCAGGTATTTTTATAAATATTTTTTCCCGGGCGGGGTTAGGATATACTATAAAAGCAGTTGAATCCGGCAAAATAACAGTTATTGTTTGTGAATAAGAAACGTCCCCATCGGTATTAATGATCCTCAAGCGGTAGTAATTATTGCCGTAGAAAGGCTCTTTATCAGTCAGTTGATAGTTAAAAGGATAAATGTTAGTAGCGGAAATGAATGAAGAAATGGGTTCAAACCGTATTCCATCGGCACTTTTTTCAACAACATATCCTTTTGAATGGGTTTCACCCGGCGTTGTCCATTGCAGCACTATGCTATTCCTGTTGGGGTATGCTTTCCATTCCGTTAACAGTATGGGCAGCGGATTGTTGGGGTAAGCGGTTGAACCGGCAAGGGTAAAGCTGCCGAATTCGTTTATTGCACCGCTGGTTATTGAACCATTGGATCCGGGTGTTCCTGCAGATCCACTGGTATGCATATCTGCCCATTGAACGCCGGTATAACGGGCTACCCGCAGCGCGTTCATATCGGTTACGCCACCGCTGTTAGGATCGTAAAAGGTGAGTTCCACACTTGCGCTACCCGTTCCTGAAATGTTCCAGTATTCAATATGACTAACATGATGAATGCCCGCTCCCATAGCGGCGCCCATGTCAAGATAAGGATCGCTTCTTTTATATACCGCGGTAAAATCGCCGGTGGCATTATGCAGCAGTACCGGTCTTAGCTTGCCATCTGATCCAACCGGGAAAGCAAAACCGGCATTGCTTAAGCCTAACTTTTGAAGGGGGCCTTCTACATAGGCATTGTCGCAACCCATATTTGTATAGGACAAATGATGGTAATCGTGCATACAGGTTTGAAGGCCGGCTGTGGGGCCAAGGGTTAACAGTGCGGATGCGGATGTTTGTATGATGCCATGTTGCATATTCAATATACCGGTTACGGCTGCATCACGATCTAATTGGGCAGAACTATTATTAATGGTAAGGTTTTTAATGGTAATGGCGCCTGTGCCTCCACCTGAGCCGATGGTTTGACTGGTACCCAACAATTGTACCGCACCGGGCATATTATCGCTTCCTATATCAATATAGGCAGCGCCTTCACATATAATATTGCCATAAATATTAAAGTTGCCGGTATGAGAGCCGTTTGTATTGGGCTTAAATGAGAAAAACCCAGAGAGCAGTCTTAAATCGTTTTGAATAATGCAATCTCTTGAAGACCCGATTCCGCTGAAATTCAGGTTTCCATCAATATACAAATGGCCAAAAGTTCTGCCTGCAAGCGATGAGCCCACGCCATTTCTCTGGTATTTATAAATGCTGGCTGCATTAAAAATGGTAACCGCGTTTGGCGCAGTGGCTCCAAAAGGATTGCCTCCGGCTTTATTAATATATTGTGATCCGCCTTCAAACACCACCGAATTTAAACTCGTTGTTCCAAAAGCGTTGCCGTCAAACCCGGTGTTAGCAGTAAAGATTGCCCCGTTTTTAAACAAGAGTGATGCGACAGAACCCGCTGTTAACCGGTGTGCTCCGTCGTAAAAATCTATGCTGCCCCATACTTGCCCCGAATAATCCGCTGCCATATTCAATGCAACCGCATTATTTCCGGTTACACTTAATGCAGCGCCGGCTTCCACTGCAAAATGTGGAGCGGCTACCGTTGAATGGCCAATGGTAATAATGCTTGCAACTGTGGTACTAAGATTTACTACGGCATTATTATGCAGCCGTAGTTTGCCAATACTTTCCGTTGCGGGCATATCCGTAACGGTGGCATTCGCAGAAAATTCAAGCACATCATTTACTGCGGGAGTACTTCGTGCTGGCGTCCAGTTGAGCGGGTCGGTCCAGGAACCGGAAGCTGTGTTCCAGGTGTAAGTTTGCTGTGCAAACAATAGCAATGGTGCTGCAAAGATGCAGGTGAGCAGGTGTTTTTTCATTTGTATTCCTTTTTTACGTGATAGATTAGCTACGCACAGGAATTGAATTTTAAGATTAGCGTTAGAAAGTTAATAATTTTTTTGAATACATATCAATAATTTTAGGCTTGTCAATACACAATTGTATTTTTGAGCGTTTCCATCATCCAGCATAAACTATTTCATGTTTGCAATTTGTAAAAAAGAGCTCCGGCAGTTTTTTAGCAGTTTAACCGGGTACCTGGCTATTATTGTTTTTTTGTTGCTCAGCAGTCTTTTCCTTTTTGTGTTTCCCGATACCAACCTGTTCGATTACGGCTATGCTACGCTGGCTACTTTTTTTGAGATAGCTCCGTGGATACTGTTGTTGCTTATTCCCGCCATTACCATGCGCAGCTTTGCCGATGAATTTAAAGCGGGTACTTACGAAATTCTGGTAACCCGCCCGCTCAGCAAGTGGCAGATCATTGGGGGGAAATACCTGGCAAGTCTTATTATTGTTGCCATAGCCCTGCTGCCAACGTTCATGTATGTGCTTACGATCAAAAGCCTTTCAACCGGTGGTATAGATGGCGGTGGAATAGCGGGCGCCTATATCGGGCTGTTTTTTCTGTCTGCCGCTTTCACCGCTATCGGCATTTGCTGCAGCAGCTTTACCAGTAATGCCGTGGTGGCTTTCTTATCGAGCGCCTTTGCCTGCTTTATTTTATACAGTGGATTTACGGCTGTCAGCGGTATTCCATCCCTGCAGGGGGGCTGGGATTATTTTATAGCAATGATAGGGATTGATTTTCATTACCGCAGCCTCAGCCGCGGCGCTGTAGACAGCCGGGATATGATTTATTTCCTGAGCATAATTGTTTTGTTTTTGTTTATTACACGAAAAAAATTACTGAACCGGTAGGCGTATCATGAAACGCCAGCGTAAGCTTTTTTACATAGGATAATCTGTAAAGGCGTTCCCTGTCTGCCGACCAGGCAGGCATCCGGCAAAGAAATCAGCCGCTGAAAGCGGCAAACAAAAAATATACGGATGAAAAAACTGTTGCAATCTCCCTATAGCCTGATATTCGTTATTGCCGGGTTGGTGCTGATCAACTGGCTGGCATCGCAATGGCATGCCCGGCTTGATCTTACCGCGGAGAAACGCTACACGATATCTTCCGCAACCCGGGAACTATTGCAGTCATTGGATGAGCCGGTAACCGTTACGGTGCTTTTAGATGGCGATCTGCCCGCAGGATTTAAAAAGCTTGCCGGCAGCACCCGCGACATGCTGCAGGAGTTCAGGGAGATCAGCGGCAGTAATATCCAGTTCTTTTTCCGGCAGCCGGGGCAGGGGATGCACGATACATTAAAAGCGGAGCTGATAGATTCCCTGCACAGCATGGGCATTAACCCAACTAACGTACGGGCACGAACGAAAGCGGGGGAAGGGGAGGAACAGCGATTGGTATACCCCGGTGTTATTTTTGAATACCAGGACAGGGTATCGGCTGTTGACCTGCTGCAGGGACAAAGTTCCGTTGATGGCATCAATTCATTGAACAATGCAGAAGCTTTATTAGAATACAAGCTGGCCGGCGCTATTGATAAAATAAGACGGGATAAGGTTCCCGTGGTGGCCTATCTTACCGGTAACGGACAACCGCAGCGCTATGAAGTATATGATTTGATAGAGAGAACATTAAAGCCTGACTATGGGTTCAGTATTTTGCCTGTAGACAGTGTGCCGGTTATACCTGATGTATTTGACGCGTTGCTGATCGTGAAACCGCAAACCGGCTTCAGTGAAGCGCAGAAGCTGAAAATTGACCAGTATATTATGCGGGGCGGCAAAGTAGTATGGATGATAGATAAGCTGTATGCCAGCTTAGACAGCCTGCAGCGCAGCCAGGGCAGTTTTATAGCGTTTGAGATAGGGCTGAACCTTGATGACCTGTTGTTTAAATACGGTGTGCGTATTAATGCCGACCTGGTGCAGGACCTCAACTGTACGCAAATTCCGCTTGCTGTAGGATCAATGGGCAACCGGCCGCAGTTGCAGTTGATGCCCTGGGTGTATTTCCCCTTGTTATCATCACCCAACGATAATCCCATTTCCAAAAACCTGGATTATGTGCTGTCGCAGTTCCCGCAATCCATTGACACCATAAAAGCAGAGGGCATTGATAAAACCATATTACTGGCGTCTTCAGTTAATACCAGGATACTAAGCACGCCGGCAATGGTGGAGCTGAACAGTGTGAAAAATGAAGAAGATATGAAAGCCTTTACAGCCGTTCATATGCCTGTGGCGGTATTGCTTGAAGGTAAATTCAGTTCCCTGTTTACGAACCGTATTACTTCGGGTGCAAAAGACAGTTTGACGGATATTTATAACAGTCCTTTTCAACCGGTTGCCGATAGCAGTAATAAAATGATCGTGATATCGGATGGCGATATGGTAACTAATTTTGTTTCGCAGGAAAAGGGACCCTTGCAAATGGGTGAAAACCCGTTTACCCATTACCAGTATGCCAATAAAGAATTTTTTCTCAATTGTATGGAATACTTAGTGGGCAACCCGGGGATCCTCGAAACCAGGGGCAAGGATTATACCCTCCGGCTGTTAGATAAAAAGCAGGTGGATGAAAGCCGATCCTTTTGGCAGGCGATTAATATTATGTTGCCGGTTGTGCTGGTGATATTGTTTGCGTTGATATATGCTGCGGTTAATAAAAGAAGGTACGCGGGACAAAAAAGCTACCGGAAATACTGAATCCGACAGATGGTATATTTTCTTTGAAAGTCAAAAATAATTGAAGTGAAAATTTAACCTGTGTTGCCTTTACCCCGGCAGGCAGGTTTGGCAACCCTATGCTCTTTCATTTCAATATTCACCAATCTCCAATCTTTCTACTTCCCGTTTTCTGTAACCGCTTTATATATCGCATCCTGTATATTGGTCCTCGTATTCAGCCGGTACAGCTTTACGTTTGTTCCGCCTTCAGGGTTTACGCGGTTGCTCAGGAAAATAAAAGTAAGGTTATGCTTCGGATCTACCCACACGCAGGTGCCTGTATAGCCCGTATGTCCGAATGTTAACGGTGAGGCATACCTGCATGGATATGGCTCTTTGCTAATGGCATTGTCTTTTTCCGGCTTATCAAAGCCCAGCGCCCGCCGGCTTATTTTGCTGCTATAAGCTGTAAACAATTTGATGGTTTCGGGTGAAAAGAAATAGTATCCGTTGAACTTCCCTCCCTCCAGCAGCATCTGCATCATCACTGCCAGGTCGTAGGCATCGCTGAACAGGCCCGCATGGCCGGCCACTCCGCCAAACATGGCGGCGCCCGGATCGTGCACGGTGCCGCGCAGCAGTTGCCTGCGGAATATTTGCTCGTGTTCGGTAGGTGGAATGCGCTGCTCCGGGAATTTTTGCAATGGTAAAAAACCGGTAGTGGTTAATCCTAATTTGCGGTAGAACTCCCTGTATACATATTCATTCAGCGGCATGCCGCTGATCGCTTCCACTATCTTTCCAAGGAAAATGAAATCGTTGTCGCTGTAAATATATTTATTGGGCGGACCAACAGGACTTTCTAATATTCTTTTGTATATAGTATCTTCCCAGCTATTGCGCATATACATGGTATCGGCAACTTTTATATGGTATTGCGGCGTTTGTGCGGTATTATAAAACCCCGCAAGTGGAACACCCGTAGCCATATCAATGGTTTCGCGGTAAAAGGGGATGAAAGCTTTAAGCCCCGCCTGGTGCAGCAGGATATCATCAATTTTTAGGTTTTGCTTATTGGTACCTTTTACCCAGGGCAGGTAATCGCCCAGGGTTTTATTCAGGTCCAGCTTTCCCTGGTCGTACAGCTTCATTACCGATAAGGTGGTAGCGCATATTTTAGTTACGGACGCCAGGTCGTAAATGCTTTCTAAGTTTACTCTTTCCGTACTGTCGTAAGTATAATAGCCATAGGCCTTATGAAAAACGATCTTTCCATCCTTTACAGCCATGATGGCCATGCCGGGGGCGGCGTGTTGCCGGATGGCTTCGGTTGCTAAGGAATCTATTATTTTAAATTTTGCTGCGTTAATATCCACGCCGTTTGCATAGCTAACCGGAGCTGTAACGGTGCTGATCCCGGTTCCGGAAGGAAACGCATCGCAAACCGTAACGGGCAATTTTCCTTTTGTAATGATGGCGCCTTTTAACACATCCGCGGCTGCCTGGTGCGTAATGGCATCATCTTCATAACAGGCTATCATATTTTTAGCATCGCAGAAATTTTTAATGATGTAGGGATTGCCAAAAACAAAGCTGATTGTTTTTTTGAGTGGCTGAAGGTGCTGCAATAATTGTATGGCCGGTGTGCTGATACCAAAATTACCGGCTGGGAAGCGATTGTAATGATGAATGCCTATAACTATTGCATCATACCGGGTTTCGAGTAATGCTGCCAGCGTTGTAACGCGGGAAGCGTCTTCTTTATAGCTAAAATAAAAAACATCGGCGTTATAATTGCCCCGCATGAGGCGGGCAAAAGCATTATCATTATTAATGCCAAAGCCTATGTATGCCACTTTTGGCTCTTTTCCTGTTTTTGTTATATCCCGCAACGGCAAAAGCGGAATAACAGGATCATCAAGGCGCAGCGCGGTAATGGCGTTTTCCGCAATGGATTTTGTTATATCAGGCGTTTGGGCATTCAGGTCACGTACAAGGTTATGCGTATTTACCGGTCGCCAGCGACTCAGTCCATGCCGGTATTTTGCCTGTAATACTTTTTTCACACGTTCGTCAACCTGTTCCCAGCTCAGCTTTTTCCTTCTGATCGCTTTTTTTATTTCTTCTATACTGGCCGGAATATCGCCCGGCAGGCATAGCATATCATTGCCGGCAATCAGCGATTCGGCCGAAGCTTCCCCATCGGGAAAGAACTTTTTCACACCCTGCATTTCCAGCGCATCGGTAAATGTAAGCCCCTGGTAACCCAGCTCTTCCCTGAGCAGTTTGGTTACATTGTTATACGAGAGGGAGGTGGCACGGTTAGCCGTGTTATCAATTGCCGGTATAAAAAGGTGGGCGATCATCACGCTTCCCACACCTGCTTTAAACATTTCACGGAAGGGGTATAATTCAAGCGAGTCCAATTGCTCACGGGTTTTATTGATTACGGGAAGATCATAGTGAGAATCCACCGCCACATCGCCATGACCCGGGAAATGCTTGGCGCAGGCCATCACACCCACATCCTGCATACCTTTCATATACATAATGCCATGTTCGGCCACTTTGTATTTATTTTCTCCAAATGAACGGTCGTTAATAACGGGGTTGTTGGGATTGTTGTTGATGTCAACTACAGGCGCATAATTTACCTGTATGCCTGCGCGTTTGCATTGTTCGCCTACCCACCGGCCATACGCGTAAATCAGTTGCGGATCCTGCACGGCGCCCATCATCATTTGCCGGGGTAAACCTGCTACACTGTCCATGCGCATGCCCAGCCCGTTCTCCGCATCAATACAAATTAATAAAGGTGTTCTGGCCATTGCCTGAAACCGGTTAATGTATTCAGCCTGCGTAACAGGGCCGCCCTGGAAAAGACAAATACCGCCTATGTTATATTTGTTAATGGCTTCCGATACCGCCTCGTCATAAAAAGTAACCTTACGGTCGCTGCCAATAGAAGAAAGCCGCACTACCATCAGTTGCCCCAGTTTTTCATCGTTGCTCAAGGTGGCGAATACACTATCTACCCAGGCTTGTTCATCAAGCTCACTGATATGCTGTGCGATGGTGGATAAGCTTATACAACAAATAACAATTGCCGTGAGTATCTTCTTCATGATCAAAAAATTGTTCAGTAATACATACCTCAGGCGAATTTATTATCATTGAGGCGTTCATGCAAATCAAATTCCTCACCCCCTCCAACGAAACGTTGTTCCCGTCTGAATGATTCATTCAGGAAGGCGGGTTCCTGCCCTCTCTCGTCATTGTGAGTTTTCAATAGGGTTCCTTTCATCACTAAGGCAATGCGTTGAACGTCATTATAAGACCCTGAACTGATCTGAATCGATGCGTAATGATTTTTTAGAGTTGAAGTAATCACCAATGGCGGATACGGATTATATTATTGATGGTTTATGGTTGCTTTGAACTTAGAATTTCCGACTTCGGATTTTATCCTGTTACTCCGCTCCGCTTCAGGCGGCTTGCTTCCGCGTGGATAGTTGCGCTAACTTCCAGTATCCGTTTACGCCTCGCAAAGACGGGCCTTTTACCGTATTTTTGTGGTTAAATTAAAAGGTTTTGTCAGACAGCATCCAGTTATTACCCGATAATATTGCCAACCAGATAGCGGCGGGCGAAGTGATACAGCGCCCGTCGAGCGCGGTAAAGGAACTGTTGGAAAATGCCGTAGATGCCGGCGCAACGGAAATACAACTGATCGTTGCCGATGCCGGGAAATCGCTGGTACAGGTGATAGATAACGGCAGCGGCATGAGCGAAACAGATGCCCGAATGAGCTTTGAGCGTCATGCCACGTCTAAGATCAATAATATTGATGACCTGTTCCGGATCCGCACCATGGGTTTCAGGGGAGAAGCGCTGGCCTCCATTGCCGCCGTGGCGCAGGTGGAGCTCAAAAGCCGCCGTGCGGAAGATGAAACGGGCACTTATATTGAGATAGAAAACAGCCTGGTAAAAAAACAGGAGCCGGTTGCTTTTCCGGTGGGGACGAGCATTGCCATGAAAAATGTTTTTTTTAATGTGCCCGCCCGCAGGAATTTCCTGAAAAGCAATGCCGTTGAAATGCGGCATATTGTTGATGAGTTTACCCGGGTAGCCATGGCATTTCCGGAAATATCCTTTTCGCTTACTGCTAACGGCCAGGAGATATACCATCTTGAAAGCGGTTCCCTTAAACAACGGATCGTTCATTTGCTGGGGAGCAATTATACCGCCAAGCTGGTAAATGTGCAGGAAATCACCGATTACCTGAATGTATATGGCTTTGCCGGAAAACCCGACATCGCAAAAAAAACAAGGGGTGACCAGTATTTTTTTGTGAATAACCGTTTTATCAGGAGCGCCTACCTGAATCATGCGGTAATGAGCGCTTACCAGCAAATGATACCAGCTGATAGTTTCCCCATGTATGTGCTATTTATTGACCTGGATCCCGCGCAGATAGATATCAACGTGCATCCTACCAAGCAGGAGATCAAGTTTGAAGATGAAAAAATTATTTATGCCTTTGTGCAGGCTGCTGTAAAACACGCGCTGGCGCAATTCAGTATTATGCCCACCCTTAATTTTGATCTTGATCCGGGTATTCAGCAGTTAGATGCGGTAGCCCGCCCATTTACGGAAGAAAAGAAAGAGCATGCCGCGGCTTCGGCGCTGTACAATACATTCACACAAAAAAACCAGGCACACCTGATAGAAAGTAAAAGCGGGTTAAAACACTGGAAAGATTTTTTTCCTGAAGCCGGTAAAACAGTAGTACCCGGGCAGGATGCCGTTGCCGTTAAGTTTGAATATGAACAGGCTGGAGCTATTGCGCATGCTGCCGGTACAGGGCAACCGTTACAATTGCTGGAGAACACAGACCTGCTGCAAGTACACGCCACCTATATCGCGGCTTCCACCAACCAGGGCTTTATATTGATCCATCAGCAGGCAGCACATGAAAGAATCTTGTATGAGCGGTATGTTACCGCTGCCAAAGGGAAACCCATTGCAACACAGCACAGCTTATTTCCGTTAACCGTACCACTTACCACGGCTGATGCCGTATTGCTCCAGGATCTTTTGCCCGATCTGCACGTACTGGGATATGAAATAGAACTTTTCGGGAAAGATACTTTTGTGGTACAGGGCACACCTGCCGACGTTGAGCAGGGAAATGAAAAAGTAGCGATTGAGCAAATGCTGGAGCAATACAAGCATTTTAACAGCGACGTAAAATTTTCCAAACGGGAGAAGCTCATACGCAGCATTGCATGGCAACATGCGGTAAAGCCCGGCCGTTACCTTGCACAAAAGGAGATGAAGGCATTGGCGGAGGAATTGTTTGCCTGCGATCAGCCCAATATTACCGCTTCCGGAAACCCCACCTATATTGCGTTTAAGAACGATTATTTAGAGCGGATGTTTGGGAGATAGTTTGAAAACAGGTGTTGCAGGTTACAGGTTACAAGGATGAAATACCAAAAGGCAAATCACAAGAACCAAGCTTGTCCATCGTAGCAGATAAAACCTGTATGCCTTAACAGATTCCAAATACAAGTTGTGAAGTTTGAAGCGAAATGCGATGACAGCCTGCACCTTGCAACCTGTAACATCAGTCTTTGCTTCTCCTGAACCACCAGTAAAACGGAATACCTAATAATATCAGCGTTAATCCTATTCCTGCTTCACGTGGCCGCTCAATAAGCGTATTGCTTACCAGCAAAATGCAGAACAAAATGAATAGCGCCGGCACAACAGGATAACCCCACACTTTATAGGGTCTTGGTGTATCGGGCATCTTTTTTCTTAAAATAAATACACCTAAAGTGGTGGCTCCATAATATATAAAGGCGGCAAAAATAAGCATGTCGGTTAGCTGGTCGAAAGTGCCCGACAATACCAGTAAACATGCCCATGTGCCCTGGAACCATAACGCATTGCCCGGAACCTTTGCTTTATTTAGCCTGGCTACTTTTGAAAAGAATACTTTTTCCGTTGCCATAGCATAATATGTACGTGCATTGCTCAAAATAGTGGCATGCGTGCAGCCCAATGTAGTTACCAGTATTAATAGTGAAATAAGAAATACGCCGGTGCTGCCTGCAAAAGTTTTTACGGCTTCTACAGCGGCAATCGTATTGTTGGCGGCATGTACCTGTTCCATGTTTGGTGTGGACAATACGGCGAGATATGTCATGTTAACCAAGAAGTAAAGTGTAATCACCAGCAGCAAACCAATGGTAATGCTTAACGGCACGTTGCGATGCGGGTTTTTGATCTCACCACCCAGAAATCCAACAGAGTTCCATCCTTCATATGCCCAAAATGCAGCCAGCATAGCAGTAAAAACGGCGCTCATCGTAACCGGCGATGCGTTGGATGTTTCCAGGCTAAACACTGAGGGAAGGTTTGCCTGCGAACTGCTCAATCCGGATACTACGATCAGTGTTATGCCTGCTAATACCAGCAGCATAAGCACGGTGCTTAGTCCTGCACCGGTTTTAAGTCCGGTGGTGTTGATCCAGGTGAGCAGGGCAATCAATACAATAGCTGCGAACTTTACATTAAAGCCTGCGAAAGGGTAGAATACGCCAGCAATATTGACATCGGCCCATGATGCTAATAGCGGTGGAAGTTGTACAATGCTGTGCAGCGATTGGGCAAAAACATAGGCAATGCCGGCCACCGCGGCGGTTTTAATGGCCGTAAAATTAGACCAGCCATATAAAAAAGAAAAGAACCGGCCGTAGATCTTTTTATAATAGGCGTATTCTCCGCCTGTATTGGCCAGCATACTGGCAATTTCGGCATTACAGAGCGCTCCCATAAGGGTAATGACCCCACCCAGCAGCCAGCAGATCAGTACCCATCCGGGTGAATGCAGTTCGGCGGCCATGGGCGCCACCTTTTTATATACACCTGAACCGATAATATTACCCATTACCACTATAATGGCTATACGTAAACCAAGGGTCCGGTTCAGTTGGGAGGGAATGCTCATAAACTGGTTTTGAAATAATAAAGCGGTTAAAATACAAATAAAGACGGGAAGTGAGCCGATTTACGGAAGAGAATTTTAATGGGAACTTATCCGGAGGCGTTCCAACGCACTTTAACGGAGGGCTGCAATGTGCTGCAAACCGTTAAGGTCGAAAAACTTGAAATGTTTCCCCCTGAATTTTATCAAACCAGTTTGTTGCAACTCAGTAAGCATCCTGGATACCTGTTCTCTGGTAGTGCCGGAGAGATCGGCCAGGTCCTGCCGCTCTAAGTGAACGCGAATGCCATTGCTACCGGGTTGATACTGGTATAATGCGGCGATGTGCAATAAGGCTCCTGCTACCCTTTCTTTAACGGAGAGATGGGTGAGGCGCACGGCATGCAGCTCAACCTCCCGTATTTCGTTCAGCAATGATTGCATCATCCCGCTGTGAAGTGCAGCACTCTTTTCAAGTAATTGATCATAGAGGGCAAGGCTGATATGGCATACATATAAATCTTCAACCGCTTCTACCGATAAGGGTTGTTCATTATTACTGCCGCGTATCCGGTGGCCCAGAACGGAACCTGCTCCTGCAAGACGAAGGATCAGCGGGCGTCCGTTTTTACCATTCACTTCTATTTTTGCTATGCCCCACCTGATAAAATAAATACCTCCTCCGTGTTGTCCTTCAATGAGGAGGCGCTCCCCCTTTTGAAAATAAAGGTATTTCTTGTTGTCAGATAATGTTTCGAGCATATCGTTCGAACAGTTGCGGAGTACAGAACAATTTCTAACCCGGCAGGTATTGCATCTTGGATTAGGCTGGGCCATATGTGTATAAACAGGAAATGCCGGAAAGAACAGACATAGGGTTGTGTTCTCCGGAGCCTGCCATCAAAGATTCTATCTATATGCTTTTAAAAAACTGACTCCTGTGGTAAAGTATGTTGATTTTTATCATGTTTGATATGCTGCGGAACGAAATTCCGGAAGAATATAACCGTATACGAAACGGGAGATTTTATATAGCGGCTGTTTGTTGTTTTATGTTCCGTCGTATACTACGCCGCTGGTAGGTGTTTCGCGCAGCTCTATACGGGCAAGCGGCTGCAGCAGGGGCTTTAACCGTTGCCATATCCATATAGCAATCAGCTCGCAGGTTGGGTTTTCCAGTCCGGGTATGTTGTTCAGGCATGTATGATCTAATTGTTCCAGTATAAGATGAACGCTTTTTTTTATTTCACCAAAATCAATAACCCATCCCGATTGTGCGCCGGGGATACCTTCTGCGTAAATCCTGAGATGATAGGTATGGCCGTGAAGCGTTGCGCATTTATGCGCAGCGGGAAGCCCGGGAAGGAAATGAGCCGCATCAAATGTAAAGTCTTTAAATATCAGCATAGAATAACAGGTATGTTACTAATAGGAGCAGGTATAATAATATTTACCGGTTCCGGTGCAAGATAATACGCGCTGTATTTTTGAATATGCGAAAACGCAGCTACTGGCGTTTTTAGCAGTGGCCTGTAAAATGTATACGCAGCGAAGCGCATAATTTTGCTGCAATTTTTACATTTGATTGTTTTAGCAGATGAATATACAAACGAAACCACTGATCTATTCCTGCTCGGGCTGTTCCAGTGCGGCGCAGATGGCCAATTATATTGCAGTTACTGCCGACAGGGCAGGAGACGCGGAAATGTCGTGTATTGTGGGCGTGGGAGGTAATGTAAAAAAATTAGTAAAAACCGCTTTGTCGGGAAGGAAAATTGTTGTACTCGACGGTTGTCCTTTATCCTGTGCAAAAGCATGCCTCGCTAATCATGGTATTGAGCCCACGGTACACATAGAGCTTTCGAAGCTGGGAGTGAAAAAAATACAGCATGGCAACTTTGATCCGGAACAGGCGCAGCATATACTGGCATCCGTACGGGATACGCTGAGCAACATATAGCATTTATTATCCTGGTTGAACTTTGGGCAGCAAAGCCGAGCAATACACCCGCTGCTTGTCATTGGTAATTATATATAAGCGTGTGCGTAAGCATTTTGAAACTTCAACTCCTTTGGAGTTACTCAAAACTTTTCCCGTACGATACAGACTTAACATTTTTACATAGCTGTTGATGGCTTTATTCGTTATATTCGCAGTTGGTGAAAAAACTATTTTACATATCATCTTTTAAGCTCACGGGAATGCCCGATCTAACGGCCAAACCGCTGTATGCCCGTGAGCGGATGTATTTCTTCTCCAATTTCAAAGACTTCAATACGTTAGCCCCGGCCTAATATGCTTCCGGCACGGGGTAATCATTTTTTTATTGGAATACCATCCACATTTGTTGCGGTTAATCTGTTAAACAGGTAATGCTGTTATAGATTTTACGGCGTGTTATTATTTTCCAACCATTCATTCCGCAATGGATAACCTGCTATGCAGGCTACTCATTGCAAATAAACATACAGGCTACCTGGTATGTATAAAATGTATCAATCATCTACTCAATAATTATCATCATGAAACAAACACAAAAGCCAATGCTTCTGAAAGAAGACGCAGATACGCTAAAAAAATTATTAGAAAGTGGAATAGATCTGCCCGGGTCGGATGCCATAAAGGAAAAGCTGAAAACTGCAGAAATAGTAGACCAGTCCGATTTTGCTTATGATATTGCGCGGCTCAATTCTTTACTGCTGTTAAGAGATAAAACAGGAAGAAGAAATTTTCAATACCGGTTAGCCGTACCTGAAGCCGGCACAGCGGTTATCAATACCGATAATGTATTCCGCCCCTTAGGCGCCGCGCTGCTTGGCATGAGAAAGGGAGATGAGCTAAAATGGAATACCAGCAAAGGGGTACGCTATTTTTTTATTATTAATGTGGTTACGCCTGTAGAAGCGTTTTATTGATGAGCAGGCAGGAAAAGGTAAGTATTTTTTGGAAGGGAACGAAGGTGTTATGTTTAACGCCTTCGTTCCCTTCATTTATTTCATACAGTCTTCAGGAATTAACCCGGGTATTTTTGCATGCAGGTATTTGCGATTGGCTCTTATCCAAGGTATCGCTCAGCCAGTATTTGCTGGTGGTGCTGCCAGTGCCCAACAATAATATAGCCGAGACTCAGCACGGTAACGGGCTTGCCGCTTGCTATGCCTCTTGCCTGTAACATATCACCGGTAAAATGCTCAAATAATAATATGGACGATTTTCTTTGTAACAATAGTTCTTCCGCCAATCCATTTAATGAGCGGTGCTGAACCGGGGCATTTTCTGCATACAGGTTTTCATCAAAGGAAGGCAGCGGTTGTTTTTCGCCGCGGGCTATACACATGGCACGGTAGGCAAAAACCCTTTCGGAATCTATACCATGCTGCAAAACCTGCTTCACCGTCCATTTGTTCTCTGCGTAGGCATAATCACTTTTATTTTCGGGTATAGATTGCAGAAAGCTTTCTATATCAGAGAGGCTAGCAGCAAGCGCCTGCTTAATATCATCGCTCTTTACCAATGAAACATAGGTTTCATAAAACGGAGCATAGTCTGAGGGAAGTGGCCGCATGATGATGGATTTTGAAATAAGCGTAATTTATAGGGTAAAGGTATAAATGGTTTTTGATAGCAATACCGGAAATAGAAGAAGTTTGGGATATATCCAATGTTATTCACAGCCTCAGCTGTAGTATTTCACACATAGGATCATAGGCACATAGGTGCACATAGCTTTTCTTATTTTGTCTACAGTGTTCCTATTGTACCTATGTGTTTACCTCTCTATACTTTGATAAATATTTTTTTCCTGTATAAAAAGTACAATAACAACCAAACCAATATCAGTGAGCCCAGCGCATTGCAGGCCGGCTGCCATTTGTCAGCTATATGCATATACCATCCGCCAAAAAGCAATTTTGAACTGTAATCAAAATCTATAAAACGGGTGCCGAGATAGATGACAAGTGAATTCATACCAATCACTTTAAAAAAGAAGGCCCATTTACGGTAACCCAGCACGTCTATGGTCCAGTAAAAGAATGCAAGGAAAAGAAAGGCCATTCCGGCGGTAAGCAAAATGAATGAGCTTGTCCATAAATGTTTATTGACAGGGAAAAAAGTGCTCCATAGCAACCCCAGTCCAATGCCTGCTATCCCTGTTATGCCCAGGTATTGTAGTTTTTTGTATTCAGATTTTTTCATCTGAAGGATATCGCCTGCAAATGCGCCCAGAACAGTGAGGCAGTGTGCGGGCAACTGGGTAAGCAAAGCATTTTCATCGTAGGTTTTTTGCAACAGGCGGCCGGGCATAAAGGTACGGTCGAACCACCCCACCAGGTTTCCTTCAAAAGAGAGATCCCCCGCGCCATGGCCGGGAACGGGTATTAAAAAGAGGGCGGCGCAATAAGCCATCAGTATGCCACCTACCCAGTAAAGTCTTTGTGCGGAAGAAAGATTCAGGTAAAGCAGGGTGGTAATAAAAGTAGCAATGCCTATACGCCCCAATACGGTGCCATAGCGGATTTGACCGGGATCGAATATATTCAGCGGAATGTTTTTATCTAATATGCCCAGCACTATAAGGATGAGCATGCGGCGGAATGCTTTCCTGTACAATTCTTTTTTGTTCATGCCCCGGCTTAACCCCGATTGTATGGAATATGATAGGGCGATCCCTGCCGTAAATAAAAAAAGCGGGAAAATGAAATCATAGAAAGTGAAGCCGTTCCATGCAGGGTGGGTAAGCTGTTCGGCCACCTCATCTACCCATTGTAAGCCGGTAGTGCCTTTAAGCCGCACTAAAAAAGCGCCTCCCCCGGAGATGAGCAGCATGTCGAAGCCTCTGAGGGCGTCAACAGAAAGCAGCCGTTTTTGTTTTTCCATACCCTTTTTATAATAATAAACGGTTTAGGTTTATGAAGATAAAAAATGAAAACGACCCCTGCTAATAAAGGAGCGCTAACTTTTTTCCAGCGCCTGTACAATGTCTGCTATGATATCGCTGGCATGTTCAAGTCCTGCGGAAATACGTATGAGCCCCGGCGTTATCCCAACCGATTCCTGCTCTTCCGCGCTGAGCTTGGAGTGGGTGGAAGATGCGGGATGCGAAGCAATGCTGCGGGTGTCGCCTAAATTAGAAGTGAGCGAAAGCATCTCCAGCGCGTCCATGAATTTTTTGCCGCTTTCAACGCCGCCCTTTAAATCGAAGGTAACCAGTCCGCCGCCGCGTGTCATTTGCTTCCTGGCAATGGCATACATGGGGTGAGTAGGGTGAAAAGGGTATTTGATCCAGTTCAGTTTTGGATGGCCATCCAGGGCCTTCACCAATGCTTCGGCGTTGTCGCAATGCCGGTGTATGCGTACATCCAGCGTTTCTAAGCTTTTGCTTAACACCCATGCATTGAAAGGGGATAGTGATGGTCCGGTATTTCTGCAAAATAAATACAATTCATGGATAAGGTCTTCCCTGCCCACTACCACACCGCCCAGCACGCGTCCCTGTCCGTCGAGCCATTTGGTGGCGGAATGCAGTACCAGGTCGGCGCCGTATTCAGCGGGCTTTTGCAGGATAGGCGTGGCAAAGCAATTATCCACGATGAGTATAATGCCATGCTTTTTGGTCAGCTTACCCAACCATTCCATATCCACAATGTCGAGTCCCGGGTTAGTTGGGGTTTCTACGTATATCAGTTTGGTATTTGGCCTGATCAGTGATTCCCATGTTTCGGGCCTATTGATATCTGCGTAGCTGTAATCTATTTTCCAGCGATGGAGGTATTTGGTAACAATGGTATGTGTAGATCCAAAGATTGATTTGCAGCTCAGCAAATGATCGCCGCTGTTTAAAAAAGCCATAAAGCAGCCAAAGATGGCGCTCATGCCCGATGAAGTGGCAAATCCTGCTTCAGTACCTTCGAGCGCGCACATTTTATCAATAAATTCCTGAACGGTAGGGTTGCTGAACCGGCTGTAAATATTGTTGTCATTTTCTCCTGCAAAAGCGGCGCGCATTTGTTCGGCGTCTTCAAAACAAAAACTGGAGGTAAGGAATAAAGGGGTACTATGTTCCATTTCTTTGGTACGGGAAGTTTGAATACGTACAGCCTGCGTAATAGGATGTTGCTTCATCTGCTTGATTTTTTTAAATTACCTTAAACTGAAGGACGAAAGACGGGTATATAGTGGGCAGCACATTGCGTATAACGGCTGCGCTGGTGCCTGGTTTCACATTTCCTGTATCTGCATATTATAGTTTTACCTCCGTTCCGTTCACCACAACCTTCCATTTTAATGCTGCTCCCGCCTGGCGTAAGGTAGCGGCAACGGAGCAATATTTGTTCATAGACAGTTCTACTGCACGGTGGGCTTTTGCAGCATCAACTTCTCCGGATAGCTGAAAAGTGATCTGTACTTCTTCCCAAAGTGAAGGTTCTTTACCTTTTTCTCTTTCCCCGTCTATATCAATAGAAAAGTCTTTTATTTGCTGCTTTTGCTTTTTTAGTATGCTCACCACATCCACAGCGCTGCACCCGCCTAACCCGGCAAGCAATAGTTGCATAGGACGAAAACCTTTGCTGTTTCCTCCCTGCTCCACAGGAATATCAATAGACAGGTTATTGCCTCCCGAGTCTGTAGCGGTAAACCCATAATCATTTTGCGTGCGGTGTAATTGCATTAACGGCATTGCTCTTTAAATTTGGGTGCAAAGGTACAAAGCAATCGGGTTTTTTTAGTTGGTTTGTAACGAATGTTATAATATCCCTGCAGATTTTAGCAGGATCCTGAGGCTCCATATAATAACCATCGTACCTACAGCTATGAACATGGTTTTGGTAGGTAATTTACCCACCAGCCTCGCTGCCAGCGGCGCTGCCACTACTCCGCCAATGATGAGCCCAACAATAATCTGCCAGTGGCTTACGCCTATCATCGTAAAAAAAGTGAGCGCGCTGGCAAATGTTACAAAGAATTCGGTAATGCTTACTGAGCCTATCACAAAGCGCGGGCTCCTGCCCTTAGATATCAACGTACTGGTAACCAGCGGGCCCCATCCACCACCGCCAAAGGAATCCAGGAAGCCTCCTGCTCCGGCCAGCCATCCTACCCGTTTTACCTTTTTGGGTTTCTTCGTTTTCTTTCTGAAAGAAATGATAAGGATACGCACACCCAGCAGCATGGTATAGCAGGCAATCAGGGGACGGATGTATCCTGCATACTCCTCGCCGAATTTTGAAAGCAGGTAGGCGCCTAATACGGCGCCTACTATTCCGGGAATTAATAATGCTTTAAACAGCTTTTTATTTACGTTGCCAAATTTGTAATGCGTGTAGCCCGATGCGCCGCTGGAAAACATTTCCGCCGTATGTATGCTGCCGCTTATGGCCGCAATATTGATGCCGAGCGACATCAGTATGGTGGTGGATACCACGCCGTAGCCCATGCCCAGCATGCCGTCTACCATTTGCGCCAGAAACCCTGCCGCTATCATCCAGTAAAACTTACTGTCTAATTGGAGGATACCTTCCTTTGCCGAATCAACAAGACTTGCTAATGGAAGATAGGATAGCACCAGGTGACCGGCAAACATAAAAAAGAACGCAAATAAGCACCAGGTTACAATACGCCGCCATCGTTTTTCACTATTGCTCTTTGGTTCCGGGAGATCCTTAACGGAAAGCACTTTAGTGATATGATTAAGCTCATGCACCTTTCTTGCAAAATTGCCATTCATTTTTTTACGGATGGCTTCCATATTATGTAATACATCGTCTAATTCTTCCGGTAATATTTCATTAAAGGCTTCCTTTAAGCGTTTGGCAATGGTAGGTGATTTGCCATTGGTGGAAATGGCTACTTTCAGATTGCCTTTTTTAACAATAGATCCCAGGTAAAAATCGCATAAATCAGGCGTGTCCGCAACATTCACCAGTAAGCCTCTTTCGTGCGCATCTGATCTTATCTGTTCGCCCAGGATGCTGTTGTTTACGGCAACGATCACCAGGTCAGCATCGTTTAAAGCAGCTTTATCATAGGCGCCTTCCACGATGGTTATATTAGTATGTTTTTCAGCGAGGATCTTCACTTCCGCCTTTATTTCCGGTGCAACAATAGTAACAGCGGTAGCGGGTGAATTTTGCAATACCGCGTGCAGCTTCTCCAGTCCCACATTACCTGCTCCCACAATCAGCAGTTTCAATTGCTCCAGCTTTAAAAAAACAGGGAAGAGCTGATTGGTTTCCTGTATGGTTGTTGTTTCTGCCATTACGTTGTTTAATTGAAAGCTGTCGTGGTTTATAGTTTGTTGTTTATAGTTTATGGTTCAGGGTACAAGGTTGTCAAATTTGCCTGCGATCTGACGCTCCTGCTTCGCGTACCGACCGCCACATTTTCGTATTCCCCACATTTCCACATTTTCATGTTTCCATATTTCCCACATTAACTTAATACTCCACCCATTTCACTCTTTTGGCAAAATCGCCAAAGGTTTCACCCTCATTTCGTTTGCCGCTGTATACTTTGAATAAACCATCCAGTTCCTCTATGATGCCATCCTCATTTAAGCTTTCCTTATATAATTTATTTAACCTTGTGCCTGTTCTGTCGCCTCCAATTTGCAAATTATAGTATCCGTAAGCGGTTCCGATGAGCGCAATTTCCGCTGCGTATGGTCTGGCGCAGCCATTGGGGCAACCTGTCATGCGCACGCTGATGTTGTCGTCTTCCAGTCCGTATTTATTTAATAGCGGTTCCATTTTGGAAATCAATCCCGGTAAAACACGCTGTGCTTCCGCCAGCGCCAGCGGGCAGGTATTGAATGCTACGCAGGCCATAGATTCCTTACGAAGCGGACTAGCATTGCTGGTATGATCAATGATCCTGTATTTTCTGAGTATCGCGTCTATCTCTGCTTTATCGCCATCGTTTACATCGGCTATAATAATATTCTGATTGCAGGTAAACCTGAAATTCGTTTTATGCAATTGTGCGATTTCGAGAAATGCGGTTTTTAATGCCTGTTGTTCATCATCAAGCACCCGTCCGTTTTCCACAAAAACGGTATAATACCATTTGCCTTCATGATTTTTGTGCCAGCCGTAAAAATCTGTGCGGCCGGTAAACTGGTAAGGCCTTTCGGGCTCAAGCTTAAATCCGCAACGTTTTTCCAACTCGGCTTTAAAGGCTTCCACGCCCATATTGTCGAGCGTATATTTCAGCCGCGATAATTTCCTGTCGCTGCGGTTGCCAAAATCGCGCTGAACCGTAATCATTTCATAAACGGCTTTTAGAACTTTTTCTTCACCCGAAACAAAGCCTAATACAGTGCCCAGCCGTGGGTAGGTGGCGGCATTACCATGCGTGGCGCCCATGCCGCCCCCGGCAGCTATATTAAAACCTACCAGCTTATCATTTTCCAATATGGCAACCAGTCCGCAATCATTGGCAAAAACATCTACATCATTGTTGGGCGGAATGGCAATGCCGATCTTAAATTTGCGCGGTAAATACCTGTCCTGGTATAAAGGATCTTCTTCCTCTTTTTTATCTGCGAGTGGTTTTTCATCTAACCACACTTCATAATAGGCTTTTGTTTTGGGCAAACCAAGCTGGCTAAACTTTTTGGCGTAATCGAATATCTCCTCGTGCACGGGAGAAAACTTGGGGTGGGCCGCGCATATTACATTCCTGTTCACATCGCCGCAGGCCGAAATAGAATCCAGTTTGGCAGTATTAAATGCTTTTATGGTAGGTTTTACATTTGATTTTAAAATGCCGTGCAACTGGATGGTTTGCCGGGTGGTTATTTTAATTACGCCGGTAGTATAAGCTCCTGCCACGTGATGGAGCGCTTCCCACTGCTCGCTGGTGATGAAACCGCCGGGAATGCGTAACCGGATCATAAAGGAATAGAGCCACTCTAATTTTTTTTCACTTCTTTCCGCTCTTCTGTCCCGGTCGTCCTGCTGGTACATGCCGTGAAACTTTACCACCGACCGGTCATCTTCCCGGATGGCGCCTGTTATCTGATCTCTCAGGCTTTCTTTTAAAGTACCCCGCAGACCGTCGCTCTTCATTTTTATATGTTCGGTTGACGACAGGTTGTTTTTTTCAGACATACAATATTTGAAATTTGATATTTAAGATTTGAAATTATTCAACTGCAATCAGCGCAATATGAATTTGATCCTTATACTGATTCAGGTTTTGATTTGCCTGAATCTCAAATTTTAATACACATCCAGCAAATACCTTCCTTCTTCTTTCAGGTTTTCAACAAATGAAACGGCTTCGGTTACCGATTTGCCGCCATAATGCTGTGCGATCTGTATCAGGGCGTTTTCTACATCGGTGCTCATGGGTGCTCTGGTGCCGCATACATATACATACGCGCCTCCGGTAATCCACTGCCACAGTTCGGCCGCATGCTCCAGCATACGGTGTTGCACATATATTTTAGATTGCTGGTCTCTTGAAAAGGCAAGATGCACATTCGTTAATACGCCGGTATCGGCCCAGTTCTGAATTTCCGTTTGGTAAAGAAAATCGGTAACAAAGCACTGGTCGCCGAAAAAAAGCCAGTTACGCCCGTCAGCACCTGTAGCATCTCTTTCAGCAAGGAAAGACCTGAACGGTGCAATGCCTGTGCCCGGCCCGATCATGATAACATCTTTGTTCGCGGCGGGCAATTTGAATTGTGCGTTTTTATGTACATAAAAATCAATCGTGGAATCGGGCTCCAGTTGCGACAAAAAATCCGAGCATAAGCCATATTTTATTTCTCCGTTGATGCTGAACTTATCCCTCGCCACGGTAATATGCACTTCACCGCTATGTGCTTCGGGCGATGAGGAAACGGAATATAACCGGGGAGCAATGGGCTCCAGTATGGGTATTACCTGTTCAAATTGCGTTGCGTCTTTTACGGGGTAAATGCGCAGCAGGTCGAGCAAATCTATACGCGTATCCGGAATTTCCTGCTGGATAACCGATGCGTATTGTTTTACTACTCTTTCCGGGAGATGGATGATATTTATTTTCCGGGTAAGCGCTTCGGCTATGGTATGCCGTTCTTTCCTGAATTCAATAGTGGCATCCGGATCAACGCCGGTAAGCGCTATAATGTTTTCTACCAGTTCCTTCCTGTTATGCGGGATCAGACCGATGGAATCCCCGGGCTCATACTGGATATCTTCATCAACGGCAATTTCAATGTGATGGGTTTGTTTGTTGGAACCGCGGTCGTTAAGATTAAGGTTGGTGAGTATAACGCCCGTGTAGTTCTTTTTGCCTTTTGGTTTTTTAGCGGGAACTGATGCCGTATTGCTGCTACTTCCCTCGCTCAATGCTTTCATTACCTGTGAAAACCAAACAGCAGCTTCTTCGGCATATTCCGTATCACATTTTTGTAAAGGCACAATACGTTTTGCGCCCAGCTTAGTCAACTGGCAGTCTACATCTTCACCTGCCTTGCAGAACAGAGGGTAAGAGCTGTCGCCTAACGCCAGCACACTAAATTTCATTTTATCAAGCGCAAGCGGCTGCTGGTGTATATGGTCGTAGAATTTTTTTGCTGTAACGGGTGGTTCGCCGTCTCCCTGTGTACTGATCACCAGAAGCACATATTCTTCCTTAGCCAGGTCGTTTATGCGATACTGGTCAATAGCGCTGAGCTTTACATTAATGCCGCTCTTTTTGGCCTGCGTGGCAAATTCGGTGGCAACCTTTTTTGAGTTCCCGGTTTCCGTGCCAAATAAAATAGAAATTTTATTAACGCGGGGTGCGGTATTAATTTTTTCCGGCGCCCCTGTTCCATTGGCTTCGGATGCTACCAATCCTGCGATAAACCCATTCATCCATATCAGCTCCTCGCGGGACGACTGGGTAATGAGATCCTGGAATGCTTTTAGTCTATGCTCTGCTAACATGTGCTTGCTGATTGTGAGTATTATTTTGCAATGACGCTATTGATTTAAAATATTGTGCTCTTTCCGGCGCGTTGGCAAACCATGCAAACTGCTCATGCAGGGCTACTACTTTTCCTATAATCACCAGCGAGGGGGAAATGAAGGACATGTCCCGGAATTGTTGTAAATAATCGTAAATGTTTGCGGTATGCACCTGTTGTAAGGGGGTGGTGGCCTGTTCTATTACCGCAATATGCTTGTCCCTGCCCACGCCATAGCGGATCAGTTTGGACACGATACCTTCAACGGTTTCGGCCGACATATAAAATACCAGCGTATCGTTTGTGCCTGCAATTTCCTGCCAGTACTGATCGGGTACCACGTCTGATTTATAATAGGTAAGCAGGCGTACCGCTGTGGAATGCCCTCTTGCTGTTAAAGGGATGCCCGCATAGGCAGCGGCGCCCAGGGCTGCGGTTACACCGGGTATGATTTCATAGGCGATATGATGTTGCACCAGTACCTGCAGCTCATCCAGTATGTTGGAAAAAACGGATACATCTCCACCCTTTAACCGAACCACTAATTTACCCTCTGAAGCATAGTCTATCATGAGCTGATTAATGGTTTGCTGCGGCGTGGAATTTCCGCGCCGGCATTGTTTGCCTACGTATATGACTCTGGCATGCGGGTTAACGTATTGCTTCAATATATCGTTGCTCACTAAGCGGTCTGTTAATACCACATCCGCCTGCTGCAGGTAGCGTACAGCCTTCACCGTTATTAGTTCGGGATCGCCCGGACCCGCAGCCGCCAGTATCACTTTACCCCCTTTGGTTATTTCCCCCGGTATCATTAGTAGTTAACTTATTTTGTAGACTTTTAAATAAATAAAAAAATTATTATACCTCTTTCATTTTATCCTTTTGTATTATGCCGCTATGATTTTCCACCATTACGTTGGGTGGAACGGATTGGGTTAACCACACATTTCCACCGATAATACTGTTTTTACCAATAAGCGTTTCACCGCCTAATATCGTTGCGCCGGAATAGATGATCACGTTATCTTCAATGGTAGGGTGGCGTTTACCGGTAACTTTCTCCCTGGAAGTGCTTAACGCGCCAATGGTTACTCCCTGGTAAATTTTTACATGCTTTCCTATTACGGTAGTTTCCCCGATAACAATACCCGTACCGTGATCAATAAAAAATGATTCGCCAATGGTAGCGCCCGGATGTATATCAATGCCTGTTTTGCTGTGCGCGTATTCGGTAAAGAGGCGCGGCAGCATTTTTACCTGCTGTTTCCATAACTGGTTAGAAAAACGGTATATGGCTATTGCGTAAAAACCGGGATAGGCCAATACTATTTCTTCCGGAGACTGGGCTGCCGGATCGTACAGGAATATGGCCTGCGCGTCTTTTTGTAGAGTGTGGTACAGGCCGGGAAGCGCGTCAAAAAAATCATCACTGGCTTTTTGCGCTGCCTTACCATCTTTTACTACTTCATACACTAAAGTAGACAGGTGGCTTTTCAGGGATTCGAAAGCTTTTTCTAACTCGTATTGATTCTGCTGCCTCAGCGTAGCAGGAAGAAAGAGTAAGCTAAAAAGGTCGTCAATAAAAAGCGTGGCCAGTTCCTTATCCGGAATGGCCGAAAAACTTTTATTTTTCCATTCGGCTATTTGCGCTATGAATGCTTTCTGAGACATGATGTTGTGCCCTGGGGCAGTACGTTTATTTATTTTATGAGATGAAATTATTTCATTGCTGTTATTGAATCATGCAGGCCCCTACGGTTACATTGCTGGTTTCATCAATTAATACAGCCCCTCCGTTTGCACGCAAATCTTTATAACTATCATATACCACGGGGTGGGCGGTTTTAATCGTTGCTTTTACAATGTCATTCAATTCTACCTGTGCCGGACTGTCGTTTTTTTGTAATGAGTTCACATCCACGCGGAACGCGATATTCTTTACCACGCTTCTTACCCTTGTGCTGTTAATTTGCAGTAAATATTTATTACCCGCAACCAACGGCTTCGTATCCATCCAGCATATCAGCACTTCCAGTTCCTGCGCGGTTTGAGGCAAATCGCTGTTCAGCACAATTACATCGCCGCGGCTGATATCAATATCGTCTTCAGTATGCAACACAACAGCCTGTGGCGCAAAGGCCTCATCAACCAGCTTTCCACCGTCTATTTCTATGGCTTTGATGGTACTGGTTGCTCCTGAAGGTAAAACGGTTATGGCATCGCCTTTTTTGTAGATCCCGCTTATAATTTTACCGGCGTATCCGCGGTAATCATGTAATGCTTCCGTTTGAGGACGAATTACATACTGCACGGGAAAGCGTGCTTTGTCGAGGTTAATCACTTTTTGCACTTCCACGTTTTCGAGCAGGTGAAGCAGCGGATCGCCTTCGTACCACTGCAGTGCTGCAGAACGGTCTACTATGTTGTCTCCGTTCAGCGCGCTGATGGGAATATAGGTTACATCATTTAATTCCAGTGCCTTCGCCAGTTTGGCATATTCGATAACGATATTGTTATACACGTCCTGCGAATAATCTACCAGGTCCATTTTATTAACGGCAACGATCACCTGCGGCATATTAAGCAGGGATGCGATAATAGAATGCCGGCGGGTTTGTTCGGCAACGCCGTTGCGTGCATCAACCAGGATAATGATCAGGTCGGAATTGGAGGCGCCTGTTACCATATTGCGGGTGTACTGAATATGCCCCGGTGCATCGGCTATAATAAATTTACGTTTGGGAGTAGTAAAATACTTATACGCCACGTCAATCGTAATACCCTGTTCTCTTTCGGCACGCAGTCCATCCGTAAGCAGGGCCAGGTCAATATCGCCTTCAGCCCTGTTTTTGGTTTGCTTTTCCATGGCTTCCAACTGATCTACCATAATGTTTTTACTGTCGTACAGCAAACGCCCTATTAACGTGCTTTTGCCATCATCCACACTTCCCGCTGTTATAAATCTGAGTATGTCCATTAGTGTATTTGTAGTTTGTAGTTTATAGTTTGGAGTTTACCGTGTCTTACTACTTACTCCTTATCCCTTACCACTTAAAAGTAGCCGTTCTTCTTCCTGTCTTCCATAGCGGCTTCAGACACTTTATCATCAATACGTGTTTCGCCGCGTTCACTTGTTTTAGTGGCGATGATTTCGCTGATAATATCCTCTATGGTAGAAGCTTCAGATGCCACCGCAGCAGTACAGGTCATATCGCCTACGGTACGGTAGCGTACTTTTTTCTGTACAATTACATCGGTTTCATCAATCCGTATAAAATCAGATACGGCTACGTATTGTCCTTCGTATTCCAGTACTTCCCGGTTGTGGGAGAAATAAATAGAAGGCAATGCTATTTTTTCGCGCCGTATATAGTTCCATACGTCTAATTCGGTCCAGTTGCTGATCGGAAACGCTCTTACGTTTTCCCCTTTATGAATTTTACCGTTATAAATATTCCACAGTTCAGGGCGTTGCCGCTTGGGATCCCATTGTCCAAACTCATCGCGCACAGAAAATATCCTTTCCTTTGCCCTTGCTTTTTCTTCATCCCTTCGGGCGCCGCCAATGCAGGCGTCAAAACCAAATTCTTCAATGGTGTCTAACAGTGTATAGGTTTGTAACTGGTTGCGGCTGGCGAATTTTCCTTTTTGTTCTGTAAGCCGTTTTGCTTTAATGGTATCTTCCACATGGCGCACGATCAGTTTCTCTCCGATCTGCTCTGCCAGGTAATCGCGGAATTGTAAAGCTTCAGGAAAATTGTGGCCGGTATCAATATGTACCAAAGGAAAAGGAAATTTGCCGGGGCGAAATGCTTTCAGGGCAAGATGTACTAATGTAATAGAATCCTTTCCTCCGCTGAATAATAGGGCGGGTTTTTCAAACTGTCCTGCTACTTCGCGGAAAATATGTATGGATTCCGACTCCAGTTCGTCTAAATAATCTAAATGGTAGTTATTCATCTATTTCAGTTAATTGCGTTATAGTTAAAGGTCATTCCCACAAATCATTTATAGTTTACAGTTTATAGTTAAAATCCCTTCATGTTCACATTCTCACAACTGCCTGCCGGCAGGCAGGTTTTCACATTTTCACATTTTCCTCATGCACATGCAACCCACATTCCTTTTTTGTTGCATCTTCCCACCACCACCTGCCGGCGCGAAAATCTTCTCCCGGCTTAATGGCCCTGGTGCATGGTGCACAGCCAATGCTTACAAAGCCTTTGTCGTGCAATGGGTTATAGGGAATATTGTTGTCACTGATAAATGCCTTTACTTCAGTTGTTGTCCAGTGAAGCAGCGGGTGGTACTTGACGATATTATTGGCGCCATCCCATTCAATTTGCTGCATATCGCTGCGGTTGGGAGAATGCGCTGCGCGTATACCGGTGACCCATACTTTTTTATTTTTGAGCGCTCTTTGCAGCGGTTCCACTTTGCGGATAAAACAGCATTGTTTGCGGTTGTCAACCGATTCATAAAAGCTGTTAGGGCCTTTTTCGGCTACGAATTGCTGTAGTGTTGAGCTGTTGGGATAGAAGGCTGTAATAGGCTGGTTGTATTTTTCCAATGTGCGGCTCCAGGTAGAATAGGTTTCCGGGAACAGGCGTCCGGTATCTAAGGTAAATACCTGTATTTGCAGTGCTTCATTAAATATTAAGTGGGAAATTGCCTGGTCTTCCCAGCTAAAGCTGGTAGAAAAAACTACTTCACCGGGGTAGCGCTCCAACAGCGCCCGGAAATTTTGAACAATATCCGGCGATTGCGTAAGCTGTGAAATGCTTTGAATTTCGCTTTGAGGAATCGGCTGAGTCATAATACACTTAAATTGATAGCAAACAAAAGTATCCGTTGAACTGTTTATTCCCTGCGGGATTGTGATATACCGTTACAGGCGACAACAACAGCAGCAACTATATTTCTTATTGATTACCATCAAAGCGATCTGCATTACTCTATTAAACTGGTGGACAAAGATAGTACAGAATTTTGTTTGGCCAATTTATTTCAGCAACAATTTATTTTTTTGATTTTTCAGCCGTTTTGATATTATCTTTGCACCAGTTCTTATTATTATTACTTATCGAGAAAGGCTGAGGGACTGGCCCATCGAAGCCTTGACAACCTATTTCATAGTGTTATTAATTACAATATGGGAAAAGGTGCCAATTCCATTTCCGCCCGGGCGGAGCAGATAAGTCGGATGAAAAGCTGATTACTCTTAAACTGGTTATACTATCAAAGCTCTTCCCGCTGCTGCCGGAAGGGCTTTTTTATTTGCTGCCAGCCGGGAAAATGATTCCATCCGGCCGATAGCATTCCCTTTTTCTCGCCGGGTATTATTATACAGAACAGGTTTTATTTGCTGCATGTGTGGTTGTTTGGAATAACGGCCTGTATAATCCGGGCATGCAAACAAGTACTGCCGGGTGTGCCTGAATATATAGTTGAAATTAACAGCCCCAAAATTGGGAATGATGGTAAAGTCTATTAATTTTACCTGCTTTAGAAAGTATATGTTATCCACCGCTGAACATAGCATTTACCCCAATACGCCCCTGTGTATTGTTTGTTGTTGTATGCCGTAAGGCATACCGTTTAACATATAACCCACTTTAGGTTAATTACCTCCTGCAGTATTCACAGCGCTTCTTTTGTATATTTAATATTTTATTCATAATTCAATAAATTCATTTTTCATGAGTAATTATCGTTTTGAAACTTTACAGTTGCATGCCGGTCAGGAAGTTGATCCCACTACCAAATCAAGAGCGGTGCCTATTTACCAAACGACTTCTTATGTCTTCAATAACACCGAACATGCTGCCAATCTTTTTGGCTTAAAGGAGTTTGGCAATATTTATACCCGCATCATGAACCCCACTACTGATGTATTTGAAAAAAGGGTTGCGGCGCTGGAAGGTGGTGTGGCTGCGGTGGCTACTTCATCGGGGCAGGCTTCTCAACTGCTGGCGCTGCACAATATTTTGCAGGCAGGCGAAAACTTTGTAACCAGCTCTTATTTGTACGGCGGTACATATAACCAGTTTAAAGTAGCATTTAAACGTCTTGGTATAGAAGCCCGCTTTGCTGATGGGGATGATATAGAAAGTTTTGTGAAGCTTATTGACAAGAATACAAAGGCCATTTATCTGGAAACCATAGGTAATCCGAGGCTGAACGTGCCCGATTTTGAAAAATTCGCCGCACTGGCGAAAGAATATGATCTTCCCTTAGTTGTTGATAATACTTATGGCGCTGCCGGCTATCTTTTCCGTCCTATTGAATGGGGCGCCAATGTAGTGGTGCAGGCTACCACAAAATGGGCAGCCGGTCATGGTACAACCATTGGCGGCATAGTAGTAGATGGCGGAAATTACAATTGGGGTAATGGTAAGTTCCCTCAATTTACAGAACCCAGTGAAGGATACCACGGATTGAAATTCTGGGATGTATTTGGTGAAGGCAACCCACTGGGCTTACCCAATATCGCTTTCGCTATCCGCACAAGGGTAGAAGGGTTAAGAGACCTGGGCACCTGCCAGAGCCCGTTCAATGCTTTCCTGGGCCTGCTTGGCTTAGAAACGCTTTCATTGCGCATGGAACGCCATGTACAGAATGCACTGGCACTGGCACAATGGCTGGAAGCTCATCCCCAAGTAGAGTTTGTATGGTATCCCGGTTTGGAAAGCAGTCCCTATCATACGCTGGCCAAGAAGTATTTGCGGAACGGGTTTGGAGGTATCTTAAACTTTGGTATTAAGGGCGGAAAAGAGAATGGCCGCAAATTTATAGATTCCCTGCAACTGGTAAGCCATCTTGCCAATATGGGAGATTCCAAAACGCTGGCTATCCATCCGGCGTCTACCACGCATGAGCAGTTAACCGATGAAGAGCAGAAAGCTGCCGGCGTTGAACCCAACCTGGTGAGAATAAGCGTAGGTACGGAGCATATTGATGATATAAAAGCAGACTTTGAGCAGGCATTTGAAAAAGTGTTTACATCAAAAGTTGCCTTAAACTAAGTAAATAAAGAAACGTGAAGCTTTTGTTTCACGTTTCCTCTTTTGTAATGAAAGCGATGCAAGAATAATAAGTTGCTGCAAATATGTCTACACAGGTGTATACACATACGGAACCTTTTATACTGGAAAGCGGTGAAACCATTGCGCAATACCACCTGGCATATACCACGCTGGGCAGGCTCAATGCCAGGAAAGATAATGTGGTATGGGTGTTTCATGCGCTTACCGCTAACAGCAATCCTGCAGACTGGTGGCCCGGACTGGTAGGGGAAGGAAAGTTGTTTGATCCCGCTACATGGTTTATTATTTGTGTTAATATGCCCGGAAGCTGTTATGGCAGCATTGGTCCGCTGGAAATTAATCCCGCAACCAACGAACGCTGGTATCACGATTTTCCGCTGTTTACCACGAGGGATATGGTAAGAACCTACCGGGCGTTGAAAGAGCATCTCGGCATCAAAAAAGTACATACAGGTATAGGAGGTTCTATGGGCGGCCAGCAGCTATTGGAGTGGGCAATTGAAGAGCCGGAATTATTTGAGCATGTAGTGGCATTGGCCACCAATGCGCAGCATTCGCCGTGGGGGATAGCCTTTAATGCTTCACAACGCATGTGCATAGAAACAGACGTCACCTGGAAGGAAAAAATGCCGCAAGCGGGCTTGCAGGGCATGAAGGCGGCGAGAAGCGTTGCGTTGCTGAGTTACCGCAATAACAATACGTATAATCTTACCCAGCCCAGGGATAAGAAAACAGCGTGGCCTGTTTCTCATCCTTTTGGGGGAGAGGCGGCCGAAAGCTACCAGCGTTACCAGGGTGAAAAACTGGCCAAACGGTTTAATGCATTCAGCTATTACCGGCTCAGCCAGGCAATGGATGCGCATGATGTGGGCAGGGGCAGGAATTCTGTAGAGGAAGCTTTGGGCCGTATACGTTCTAAAACTTTGGTGATCGGCATTACCAACGACCTGCTTTTTCCGCCAGACGAACAGAAAAAAATTGCAGATCATATACCCGGGGCTGCCTATCATTTAATAGAATCGGCATACGGACATGATGGCTTTTTGCTGGAATATGAAAAAATTGAGCGGGTATTAAAATCTTTTCTGAAAGAAGAAAGGACGAGTTATTTAAAAATTGTAAATCAGTAAAATACATGAATACACACCGGCAGTTGAATATCGGGTTATTTGGTTTTGGCGTGGTAGGAGAAGGGTTGTATAAGGTGCTGGAACAAACGCCCTCACTGCATGCCACAATAAAAAAAGTTTGTATAAAAAACCCTGGGAAAAAAAGAAATGCACCCGCCGCCCTGTTTACTACAGACAGGTTTGAATTGCTGAATGACCCGGAAATTAATGTAATTGTGGAAGTGATCAACGAGTCGGAGCCGGCATTTGAAATTGTGTCTGCCGCGTTAAAAAATGGTAAAGCGGTAGTAAGCGCCAGCAAAAAAATGATCGCGGAGCATCTTACAGAAATACTGGCCATGCAACAGCAATATAACCAGCCTTTTTTATGCGAATCGGCCGCGTGTGCTTCTATACCGGTTATAAGAAACTTAGAGGAATATTATGACAATGATTTACTGCATTCCATACGGGCTATTGTAAACGGGTCAACCAATTTCATCCTTACTAAAATGTTTGAAGACAAGCTCGACTTCAAACAGGCATTGATACTGGCACAGCAACTTGGTTTTGCTGAAGCGGATCCCTCATTAGATGTAGACGGGTGGGATGCATTGAACAAGTGGACCTTCTTGCTAACCCATGCCTATGGCATTGTTGAAAAACCGGAAAATATTGTTTTTAACGGAATTCAGAATATTAAGCTGAGCGATGCTGCGGTGGCCCGTGAAAGGAATTATGAAATAAAATTAGTGGCCCAGGCAAAAAAATTAAACAACGGTAAAGTGGCCGCTTTTGTATTGCCCCAGTTTGTAATGCACGATGATCCGCTGGCATTTGTGAAAAATGAGTTTAATGGCGTGGTCATTGAAAGCAGCTTTGCCGACAAACAATTCTTTTATGGCAAAGGCGCCGGAAGCTTTCCTACCGCTTCCGCGGTGCTGAGTGATATTTCTGCGCTCCGGTATGGGTACCGTTATGAATATAAAAAACTATATTATCATACGCCTCCGGTGCTTACCAATGATTTTTTTGTTCGGGTTTACCTGAGTTTTGACGACTGGAAAAATATACCGCGTGAAAAATTTGAGTGGATTGAAGAGTGGCATGCCGGTGAGCGGAAGTATCTTTCCGGCGTGTTACATTTTAACCATCTCAAAACCGCTTCCTGGTGGAAAGAGAATAATGTATCGCTGATACTCGTTCCGGATGCTATTATTGAAGATATCGAAATAAGAAAGCTTAAAAAGAAAAGCTTGGAGCTGGCAGGAATACTGGATTGATGCTTTTATTTTATCTTTAAGGGATTTATAAATTATTCCAGAACCTAACTGCTTGGCCTGCTCCAATATGTGTATTAAGCGTTTTTATTTTTTGAGTATGCTGCTGCTGTTTCACGCCTGCGTACTTGCGCAGGGAGAAGCTTACCAGTTCATGCGGCTTGATTTGCGCCATGGACTTTCGCATAGCCAGGTAAACTGCATACTCAGGGATAGCAGTGGTTTTATGTGGTTTGGCACCATGTCGGGTCTGAACCGCTTTGATGGCTACGATTTCAAGGTATTTAAAAATGACCTGCGTGATTCCGCTTCACTTAGTGATAATTATGTTGAAAGGATATTTGAACTGCCCGATAGAAAACTATGGATAGCTACCCGTAATGGCAATAATGTATATGATCCTGTTACAGATAATTTAAGCAGGAATGATACCCGGTATTTATCGCAATTATCGCTCCCTCCCGGTAATGTATATTCCGTTGTAAAAGACCGCCAGGGTAACTATTGGTTCGTGTATCAAAACAATGCCGGTGTATACCGGTATTCGCCGTCAACAAAAAAAATAATGCCCCTGCAGCATGATCCCGATGATTCCTTAAGTATTGCCACCAATGATGTGGCGGCACTGGCGCAGGATGCGCATAACAATATCTGGATCGTTCACCGCAATGGTATTATTGAAAAGCTTGATGCAGCTACCTATCGCGTAGTTCAGCGAACCAGCCAGATGAAGCACAGTACAAAAGGCAGCATCCAGAATTACACTTTATTTATAGATAGCGATAATGAGCTTTGGATGAGTGTTTTGTTAGCCGGCAATCCCGGAGGTGTATTTTATTACCAGCCTGCCGGCGACCGGTTATCGCACTTTTCAAAAGAAAAGGGTGATATGCGGCTTAATACGAATATTGTTACAGGTATAACACAGGATCAGGAAGGGATAATATGGATTGGTACGGATCATGGCGGCGTAAACCTGGTAAATAAAAAAAGCAAAACCGTTCGCTATTTGCTCAACGATGCAGAAGATCATACCACCATCAGCCAAAACAGTATTTATTCGGTATATAAGGATAGCAGCAATATTATATGGCTGGGTACATACAAGCAGGGCATTTGTTATTACAATAACCGCATGGCCATGTTTAGCCTGTTCAGGCATAAAGTTTCTGATGTTAACAGCCTGCCTTACGAAGATGTGAACAGGTTCGCGGAAGACGCAAAAGGAAATTTATGGATAGGTACAAATGGCGGCGGATTAGTGTATTATGACCGCCTGCGGAATAAATTTTCGGTTTTTCGTCATGATCCTTCCGATCCGAACAGTTTGAGTAATGATGTGATCGTTAGCCTGTTGGTGGATCATGAGCAAAAGCTATGGATAGGTACTTATTTTGGAGGGCTGAATTGTTATGATGGTAAAAAATTCAGGCATTTCCGCCATAACCCGGCCGATACGAACAGCATTTCAGACAACAGCATCTGGGAAATATTTGAAGACAGTGATCATAATTTATGGATAGGAACACTCAGCGGCGGGCTTAACCGCTACAACCGGGAGAAGCAGGTCTTCCACCATTACAGGGTAGAAGACGGGCGCTCATTGCATTCCAATTATATCTCCGCCATTATTGAAGATAAAGCGCATAATATATGGATCGGCACATCCAATGGTATTGATGTATTTGACAAAAAAAATAAGCTGTTTCGTTATTTGGGGCATGATGACGGCGACAGCAGTTCATTAAGCAATAATAATGTAATTACCCTGCTGCTCGACAGCCGCCAGATGTTATGGGTAGGCACACGTGAAGGGTTGAACCTGTTAGATAAAGAAAATAATACGTTTACCGTTTTTCGCAAGGAAGATGGGTTGGCCGACAATACGATTCTTACCCTGCTGGAAGATAATAAGGGTAACCTTTGGGTGGGTACGCCTAACGGGTTAAGCAATGTAGTGGTAAAAAATGTAGCCGGCAGGGTAACCATACAGGTTGAAAATTATGATGAATCCAATGGTTTGCAGGGAAGGGAATTTAATGATAAAGCCGCATTTAAAACCCGCGCAGGCGAGCTGATCTTTGGCGGACCTTATGGGTTTAACCTTTTCAACCCTGATAAATTTCTTGTGCAGAAAACCATCCCCCGGATAGCATTAACCGAATTTCTGCTGTTCAACAGGGCGGTAAGCGTAGGAGAAGAGATCAGGGGGCATGTAGTATTAAACAAGTCCTTCACCGAAACGGAAGCAATTACATTGCGATACGACCAGAATGTGTTTTCCATAGGATTCACTGCGCCGGGCTCCATTCAATCGCTGAAGGATAAATTTATGTATACGCTGGAAGGTTTTAACGAGGGATGGCTTACTACCGACGGGAGGCAGCGAACCATTACCTATACCAATCTTGATCCGGGCGAATATACATTCAGGGTGAAAGCGGATGGCGAATTTGAGGAAACGAATAACGAAGGCATTGCATTGCGCATCACCATCCTGCCCCCGTTTTGGAAAACCTGGCCTGCTTTTCTCCTGTATATTGTTTTTGCGGCAGGCATCCTGTTGCTGGCGCGGAGGCTCACTATTCAGCGTGCAAAAATGCGCTTCCAGTTTGATCATCAGAAAAAAGAAGCGCAGCGCATACATGAGCTGGATATGCTGAAGCTTAAATTTTTCACCAACGTGAGCCATGAATTCAGAACGCCTCTGTCGCTCATTATTACCCCCGTGGAGAAAATGATGAAGCAAGCGGAAGATGAAGGGCAAAAAAAACATTTTCAGCTCATATACCGTAATGCCAAACGGCTGCTGGCATTAGTTAACCAGTTGCTCGATTTCAGGAAGCTGGAGATGCATGAATTGCGCCTGTATCCTTCTTTGGGTGATATCGTGGGTTTTGTAAAAGAGCTTACTTTTTCCTTTAACGACCTTGCGGAAAAAAAGAATATCAGTTTTACTTTTTGTTCTTCTGCAGAATCGCTGGAGATGTTGTTTGACCCGGATAAGATAGAGCGTATTATGTTCAATCTGTTGTCGAACGCGTTTAAGTTTACTCCCGAGAAAGGAAGCATAAGCGTGGATATAACGGTTAAGGAAGCTGCGGATGCGGGGAGTTGTATTGAAATTACGGTTAAAGACAGTGGCATAGGTATTCCGGAGGAAGAGCAGGATAAGATTTTTGAACGTTTTTTTCAGCATGAAGCACCTGGTAATATACTGAATCAGGGCAGTGGTATCGGGTTGGCCATTTCACGTGAGTTCGCCCGTTTGCACGGAGGCAGCATCCATGTTAAGAGTAAAGCGGGAGAAGGAACGGGGTTTACCGTTAGCCTTCCTGTCAAGCTCCGGTTTGCTGATGCTGCCGGCGATAGCACAACCGAAACAGCTATTGTAATGCATACGGCACATGATACCCTCGCGGAGGAAATACCGCATAAGTCGTCACGGAAAAAAGAGAGTGTGCTGGTAGTGGATGATAACGATGATATTCGTTTTTACATCAAAGACAATTTACGTTCCAACTATACCGTATATGAAGCGATGGACGGGAATGAAGGATGGAAAAAAGCGCAGGAATTTCAACCGGATATGGTGATCAGCGATATTATGATGCCGGGTATGAGCGGACTGGAGCTATGCCATAAAATAAAGAACGATGCTCGCACTTCGCATATCCCTGTAATATTGCTAACTGCGCGCAGTGCTGAAGAGCAAAAGCTGGAAGGTTTTGAAACAGGCGCAAATGATTATATCACCAAACCGTTCAGCTTTGAGATGCTGCAATCGAGGATTAAAAGCTTGCTGGCACACCAGGAAACCCTGCGGCGGCTATTTCAAAAACAAATAGAAATAGAGCCCAAAGCCATCAGTGTAACGCCGGTAGATGAAAATTTCATCAGGCAGGCTGTGGAAGAGGTGGAAAAGAATATAGCGGAGTCTGATTTTTCTGTTGAAGATTTGAGCAAGGCAATGTTCATGAGCCGGGTGGCTTTGTATAAAAAATTACTTTCGCTTACGGGCAAAGCGCCTTTAGATTTTATTCGCGCCATCCGTATGAAAAGAGCGGCGCAACTGTTGGGAAAAACACAGATGACGGTTGCCGAAGTAGCTTATGAAGTAGGCTTCAGCAATCCTAAATATTTTACCAGGTTCTTCAAGAAGGAATTTAATATGCTGCCTTCTGAGTATATTACTGCCAACCGGGAACGGGCGGCAAAGAGATAAAATAGCGAAGGTTCAAATCGTTGGGTAATGATGGGCGGGATCAATATTACGCAAACTTCTGTTTCCTCAACTTTTTTTAGTTTTCGGTTCAATTGTAATTGTTCTTAATCTGCGGTTAAATAGTTCCTTTTAGTGTTATACATCAGCAAATACCCTCTCTTGTTCGCATCACTTAAAAAAGAACGGCTCAGCAGGGTCTCCATAAAGGGCTGATTTTCTAAAAATGGATTCAACAATTTTTCAACTCGGCCTTCCGTTACGCCTATTCTTTTGGCAAATTCTGTAAAGTCGCTTTTAGAAGGATGTCCGTTTTTTTTGTATTGCTCACTTTTAAAACCATCTTCAAATAGTCCTTTAGCAAGCGCAAAATCTGTATCGTCCACATGCAGCTTTGTATTTACCAAATCATAAGCAGGACTTAATAAATAATCTCCTTTAGTTGATTCAAGCAGCGAAAAGTTTTTTAAGTGAGCATCTCCATTTGAAAACAGGAAATTGAAAACCACTAATGAAAAATATTTCTCTATTTCCACCCGCCATGCCGGAACATATTTTTGTATCAGCATCCCAACTTCCTCATAGCTGTAGTCATATTTAAAATTGGCACCTGCATTGTTTTTGGTTTTACCTGAAAGCGTTGCAAAATCTTCTTCGCCCCATTTGCCACCATCTTCTTTCACATCAAACCGTTTAGTTATGTAGGCAGGCGAACCATTCTTGAAAAATATCATGGCATTTTCGGCCGTGTTGAGCCCGTAAACCTGTTTTGCTATTTGCATAGTCAGGTGTTCGTTTGCAGGAACCTGGTCAACTTTCTTCAAATCTCTTGGTATGGGTTTTAGTATGTAAGTTCCTTGTTCTCCTTCCTTTGTTAAACGCAACAGATTTTTTTCGAGAAGAAAACTTAATTTTTCCTGCACACCCGATATGGATATGCGTTTGCGATTTTCCATAAACTGTTCAGCAACTTCTTCGCTTTGCTGCGGCTGTTCATAAGGCAAAATATGATTTACCTTTTTGCCACTGAACAAATTCCGCAAACAACCTGGACTGTAAGTGGTAAAACCTTCAGCTAAAGTTCCGGGGCAATATTTCAATTCATCTAAGTTCATTTCGCTGCTATTGGTTTTACGGTTACTGCTCCTATGGTATCATGCTGTGCTGTTGCCATCAGTAACCCAAAATTGTCTTCTTCATCAATCCTCAATTGTGTGCTTTGCAGTTTCCTGTTTACGCCTTCACTTAGCATGTTAAAGAAAAACGGGAATAAAAATTCGCTGCTGTATTCTTTTTGAGTTTTTGGAAGCGTTAAACTGACAGCCGGTTTATTGGCGTCATTAAAATAAGTGTCGTCATACCTGAACACAAAATGCTGACGGTTTTCTTCTGTCAGCGTTCCGGCTAATGCTCCATTGCGATATATTTCCATTCCTCTCATTTGCTTAATGCTTCCCTGCCTTGCTGGCCGGCAGGTTTTTCACTTCAAGGGTTAGTTCCATTCCCAAAATTTCCACCAGTTTATTCAACACTTCCAATGAGGGATTGCCTTGTCCCCGTTCCAACTTATATAAAGTATTGGTACTCACTTTTGCCAGTTCAGCTAAATGTGGTTGAGTAATATTCAACTCTTTTCTTCTGTTTTTTATGGTTTCACCAAGTTCCTTGGCTAACATTATAGTGTGATTTTAGAGGCAAAAGTAGGTTTTGTCTCTCAATTATGCAATTGAAATCACAATAAAATGTGATTTTACTATGTTTATAAAAGCCAGTTCAGGTAAATCCATGCTCCGGTAAGTTTCAAAATAAGTTTTCGCAGCATATAGTGTTGTATCAACCCTCGTTTCCCCGGTGAACTGTCCCGCAGATTCCGCAGATGATCGCAGAGAACACTACCGCTCAGCGAGTATCAATGTCATCGGCGGGAAATTATAATACGATACTTTACTGTTGACATGACACTAGTCATTTTGATGATCGGTGTATACAAATTACTTTACATACTTCGCAAAAAAATCCAGTGTGCGCTGCCAGGCTAATTTTGCCGCGGCTTCATTATAGCGCGTAGGGGCCGTGTTATTATGAAAAGCATGGTTCACGCCTTCATACATATATTTCTCGTAGGTAATGCCGGATTTTTTCAACGCTTCCTCGTAAGCGGGTATGCCCGCGTTAATGCGTTCGTCGAGCGCTGCATAATGCAGTTGCACCGCCGCCTTTATTTTGGGAACATCAGCCGCATTGGGTTGGCCGCCATAAAAAGCAACTGCCGCCTGTAGCGAAGGCACATTTACCGCTAATTTATTGGCCATGCTTCCGCCCCAGCAAAAACCTACGCAGCCCGTGTGCCCGTTATAATCTTTACGGCCGGGTAAATAGTCAAATACTTTAATGAAATCAGACAGGCTGTCTTCCGCGTTTAACTGCTGAAACAATGTACGGGCATCATCTTCACTGGCAGGCGTGCCACCCAATGGCGATAAGGCATTAGGTGCAATGGCCAAATAGCCTGCGTTGGCCGCACGGCGGGTAACATCCTCAATATGGGCATTTAATCCGCGGTTTTCATGAATAACAATAATAGCCGGGTATTTTGCCTCTTTTTCAGGCCGCGCTACGTAGGCCTGCATATTTCCTTTTGCACCGGGATAGCTGATGCGCTCCGTAAATAAACCGGCTTCCTGCACCGTTGCTGCATGTGCGTAATTCAATTCGAGCATGGGCAGTAAGGCCATAGCTGCTGCGGTTCCGCCTGCTAATTTTGCAAGGCGCCCCAGAAATTCCTGGCGGCTTAGCGGCCTGTGTGTGTACTCGTCGTAGAGATTGATGATTTGCTGATCCATATAAAATTGATTTAGTGATATAAAAATGAAGCGTTAAATCATGATAATATGGTTCAGGGCTGGCGTTACTACTGTTTTTTTGGTGGCAGATCAAATGCGATGGCTTCATGTTCAAAATGCCCCTTGTGAGATGCATCGCAAAAGGGTTTGTTTTTAGAAAGTCCGCAACGGCAAATAGAAATGATTTCCCTGCCGTTTAATCCATATACATTGCCGGCTTTATCCATAATTTCAAAATCGCCTTCTACTTTAAGAGAGCCATTGCTGTTTACCGTAATTTTTGTAGCCATGATATAAGTTAAGATTTAAGTGCTAAAATAACAAATTAAACCTGATGGGAAGATGCTGCTATTTAAAGTGGGGTAATATAGCATAAAACATCACCCGGTGGGAAAAAAATTACTCAATAGCTGGTTTTTTAAAGGAGTTATGTCCCTCTCTTATTGGCATGGTATTCGTTTTTTTTACATAAAGCAAATGTTATGGATAAAAATGAAAAACGCATGCTCATGGATAAAGTGCTTCGTGAGCTGGAAGATACCAGGAACACAGAGACATCCGTAGTTAAAAAGCTGGCACAGTTAGAAAGTGAAAATATCAACCTGGGAGACCGTTTACTGGAAAAAAAATTGCCCGAAATATTTAATCTTGTAGATGATGCATTAAGTGCCACGATTGATTTGCAATCTGTATATACAGCGGCGAGGGATAAGTTTGTAAAGGACAATAAACTGGATGAAATTCATGAAGAGCAGTGAATAATTAGCAGCAAAGCGTTTCAATTACCAAAATCTGAAACGCTTTGCCTGCTGTTTTCATCCCTTTACTAAAGGCATAGAAAGAAGGTCTTTGCTGTTGATCAGCACTTCAAGAAAATAGTTGCCGGGAGACATGGTGCCGGTTCCCTCCAGTTCGTAAGTATTAAGTCCTTCATTGCCGGCGCCTTTTCTTTTAATAACCTCCCTGCCTTTTTCATCGGTAACTTTCATAACAATATAAGCACGGTTTTTCAGTTGCACATTAATGTGCAGATCTTTTAACGCGGTATTAGGCGTTACACTTACCATAGACAGGTCGTCTGACTGGTACAATTGAACCACCATTGTTTTCGAATATTTTACATTGCCTTTGTTGTCTGCTATTTTTAAACGGTAGTAGTTGGTATTGCGCAGGGGATTATTGTCCGACAGGGCAAATTCCGCAATTTGCTTATTATCAGAAAGCGTTGCAATGGCCGAAAAACGTTTGCCGTTGCTGCTGCGTTCCACTATGATGTTATAGCAGCAGTTGCTTTTTATTTTGCAGAAAAGATCTATCTTCTTATTGTTTGCTGCAGACTGTCCGCTGAAAGAAACAATTTCTACAGTTGCGGGAGGGTCTGAGGCCTCAGTAACATTTTGTTTAAGTTTACTGCTATTGGCATCTGCTGCAAAAGGTACAACTGCAAATAGTATGCAACAGCAGGTGATCATTGTAATGTTCCCGGTAATGCGTTTCATTGTCTCTTGTTTTAGTTGATGAATAACAGATACGAACAGGGATGATTTCCTGGTTACCGGTTTTTACGCAAAGGAGATAGAAATTGGCGGATTGGGGTAGAGACTAATGAATGGTATTTCGGGGGGTATAGATATTAACTGTTTGCTTATAATAATAACAGGAAAGTTTTTTTAAAGGCCCCTTGGACAAGGGGCCTTTTTCCGATTAGGAATTTCACAACCTCTATAAACTCTTTTTTAAAATATTTTATAATGCTGGGGAAACTGTTTTGCTGAAGGCATATCCTTCACTGGTATCCACCTGCTTGATTCTGTATATTAATTTTTTTTCCTTTACACCTTTAAGCTCATCCCTGAATACATAATGCTTTACTTCATTGCTGTCGTTTAATGTAAACACGATGGCTATGGTTTTAAAGGTTGTTCCATCGGTACTTCTCTGTATTTCAAATTGCTTATTGTTTTTTTCGGTTAGGGTAGACCAGTTGATTTGTGCCTTATTGTTGATCAGTTTTACGGTCAGGTCTTCAAAATGTACAGGGAAATCAATAGCTGTTTTGTCTTTTCCGGAAATTGGCGCAACAGGGTGGTTAGGTTCCGCAGCCTTTGCATATCCGAACAGGAGTGTTGCAGCCGCTATATAAATCAATACGATCAACTTTTTCATTGCTATAGATTTGTGAAGTGTACAATCTTTTTATCGTCACAGGTGGAACGCGGTTGGTTTTTGAACTGTGATATTGAAAAAGCGGATTATAAGGATACGGTATTATGCTGTATATGGCTGTACAGAGGATAAAGCGGATTACAGTAATAAGGGTGGTTATGATTAAAGCCCGAACATTTATTAATATACTACAATGGCTGTTCGCGGATGAGGAATGTGTGGCTTTATGCAGGAAGCTCCCGGCATTAAGATAGCTGCGTATCTGCTGCCGGTGGATTGTTAAAACAAAATTAGGGGAAGCAATGTAATAAAGCAGGGTTTATTGTGTGTTTTTAGTTGATATACATCAATAAAAAAAGGGCGCCGGCTGCGCTGCATAATGCCAGTTGTTTACGTATATCCATTACTGTGATATATGAAATAAATAAAAAGGATGCCGTTTTAAAGCATCCTTTATGAGATATCAGGTATGAGCTATCGGCTATCAGCGATCAGCCGTGAAGCATACTAACAATGAGCTAATAACTCCTTTCACTTCTCACTTCTCCCAAGCTGTCCAACATTTCCCACTTCCCACTTACTACTTATCACTCATCCGCCCTACACATACTGGGTTACGCCGGGTACAGCTACCGGGTAAAAACCATCCGCATTGGGAACGATGGGGGGTGTTGCAGCCCAGTCGTATACTTTTGGATGAATATCAATACCCGAGTTAATGGCTTTGTCCCAGTCAATAACCTGCCCGCTATAGGTAGCCATACGGCCAAGGATAGAGGTCATGGTACTTTTAGCGCCGTTTTCGGCATCCGAAAATTTAAATTGGCCTTTGGCTATCGCTTCAAACAATTCGTCATGCTCCGATTGGTAAGGGTTGTTTTCCGTTTTGCGGTCAAACTGGTATAATACTTTTCCTTTATGATCAACAATATTTGCCGCTCCTGCAAATATTTTCCCTTTGGTACCTATAAGCAATTCATCAACTTTGCTCATGGTTTTGGGCTGATGCCGGCACTGGCTGTTAAGGATAGAGCCATCGGCATAATGAAATTCTACATAATGGTGATCGAATATTTCGCCATAATCTTTTCCTGTTCTTACTTCTCTTCCGCCCATGCCCTGTGCTTTAACAGGATAGCTGCCTTTGAACCAGTTGATCACGTCTATATTGTGAATATGCTGTTCTGTAATATGGTCGCCGCACAGCCAGTTAAAGTAGTACCAGTTGCGCATCTGGTATTCCATTTCGGTTTGGCCTTCTTTGCGCGGGTGCACCCATACGCCATCGCCATTCCACCATGCCTGCGCAGCAGTAATATCGCCTATGGCATCCTTGCGTTTAAATAATTCGCGGTAAGAATTTTGATAGTGACGCTGTAAGCCTACCACTACGTTCAGCTTTTTCTGTTTGGCAATAGCAGCTGCGGCCAGTACTTTCTGTACGCCTGCAGGATCTGTTGCTACAGGTTTTTCCATGAAGATATGCTTGCCCTGCTTTACGGCTTCTTCAAAATGTATAGGGCGAAAACCTGGAGGGGTAGCCAGTATAACCACATCAGCTAATGCTATGGCTTTTTCATAGGCGTCAAATCCTACAAACCTCCTGTCTGCCGGAACATCTATGCGTTTGGCATCTATTTCCTCGGAAATAGATTTATATGCATTATCCAGCCTGTCCTGGAAAGCATCCGCCATGGCAACAAGCTTCACATTTTGTTTGGTAGATAAAGCCTGGGATGCAGCGCCCGTTCCGCGGCCTCCGCAACCTACCAATGCTATCTTAATGGTATCATCTGCACCTGAAAAATAATTGGCTTTTGAAAGCAAAGGGGCAGCCAGCAAGCCTCCGGCCAGCAGCGAAGAGTTTTTCACAAATGCTCTTCGTGTGGTTTGATTTGTGGAAGAATTATTCTTATTCATACAACGTGTTTTATATGTGAGCGATCATTTATTTAAATATTTATTATAAAATGCTTCAGCTTCTGCTGCTGTTGGCTGCTTCTCAGGACGCAGAATGCGAAACCCTACGAACATGCCATCGGTTAACCACCAGCGGCTTTTGGGTATTTGCGGATCCCTTTTGTTCCAGGAAGCTTCCGAATGCTGGCGGCCGGCACTTCTTAATCCTGCCGCATCATCTAAATAGCTGCCGCCTCTTATGCTCCTGGGATAACGGGTTGCCGGTGGCACAAGCGGGTCGGTGGCATTCTCCCCTAACTTCTCAAAATATTTGTCATCGTACTGGTCCAGCGTCCACTCCGATACGTTGCCCAGCATATCATACAGCCCCAGGGCATTGGGTAATTTTTCCCCAACTTTATGATACTTGTTTTTGCTGTTACCCTTAAACCATGCGTATTTACCCAGCTCTTTTGGATTATCGCCAAAAGGATAAGCCGTTGTGCTTCCCGCACGGCAGGCATACTCCCATTCCGCTTCGGTGGGTAAACGGTAAAAAATACCTGTTTTTTTATACAGCCAGCGGCAAAACATCAGTGCGGCATCCTGGCTCATGCTGTTTACCGGGTAGCCGCCTGTTTTACCCATGCCCCAGCTCAGGTCTATATATTGCGGGGTAGGCCGTGTAACCGCATCTACCTGCGTGCCAACAGGGGTGCCTTCATCGCGGAAAAAAGCATCGAATATGTCGTGCGTTACTTCATAAGCGCCCATCCAGAAGGAAGAAACCGTTACTTTTTTGGCGGGTATTTCATCCGGCTGCTTTAATTTGTCGGCAGCATCGCTTCCCATCATAAATGATCCTCCTTTTACAGGAACCATCTTCACATTAAACTGTGTGCCGGGAACTTTTTGATCGTATGCATTAAAATCCTGCGGGGTACCGTTTTGTGCATGCGTAATAAATGTCAGATTGATCAATACACATGCAAATCCAAGCTTTCTCACTATTTGTAATCTTTTTTATATAAAGGAAAGGTAAGAAAAGAATTAATATCAGCATTCATTTTCTTCGTATGCAGGCAAATTACAGAACCGCAGTGTTATTGCTGTTCTGTCCTGTGCTATCATGAGCACCAAATACAAGGTTAACCGATAAAGCAGCTACCTGTTTTATCACTTCAACTATTGTAGCTTGGATAAGCCATCCAATATTAAAATAATGCAGAAATGCCTGAGCAAAGAATAACTTCCCTTCATGAAAACCGGTTCGGGCTGGTTTTGCTGAATGGGCAGAACACCGGAAATACAGTAGTGTAGCAGGTTGTTATACAAAAACAAGAAAGGGCTATTGGAAATAGTGAATGTATATTGATACAGACCTGTAACAACAAGGCACAGGTCTGGCTAACCACCAAACAATGCTACCAGACCTGCGCCAGTGTGGAATATACAAGAAATGTCGGGTAAATATCTAAAATACAGAAAGTGGAGGAGGAAATTGTTACAGTCACCATTTCACCAAGTGATCTGAAGCTTTCTATTTATGCCTTTGAAATTTATTCTTTAGATCTTCAGGTGCGGAGTGCTCATATATTGTATAGAATTTCGTTTTAGAAACGTTTGTATATTCCAGTATAAACTTTTTTTTCCTTAAATACGGGGCAGGTTTCTGAATTTCTTGATCAATCATCATTCCGCTTCCTTTAAATTTTGTCTTAAATGTGGCTTTGAATGTTAACCGATCGTTTGACTTTATGGGTTCAAGATGATCAATTTTTTTATCTAATTCAAAATTTTGGTCAATATTCGGAAATAGCAATTTGATATTGTATGCATCATATTTACTATTGTTTCTAAAATGCATTGTGTAAGTCCAGGTTAACTCATGCTTAAAGTGTTTTTCAAATGATACAAATGTGTTTTCATCCAGATTAAATGCAGATTGTGATCCTCGATCAAATGAAATGAATATTTTCGGTTGATTCCAAAACTTTTCACATAGCTGCTTAAGAATCAAGGGCAACGTCGTTTTTAAAAAAAAAGAGATATCCATAAAATGATAAAGGTTATGTTAAGGGAAAAAGAGGTCTAACGTAACTGAAGCTGCCTCTGATAGAAGGCAATGTAACATGGTTAAGATTTAAAGAGGGAAAATAATTCCGTTTATTATCTTTCAGGGGGGATAGCCTTCAATATACTTAGAATATTATTTACTTCTTTCCTCGTTTCATTCAGCAATGATTCAAAATTTTGTTTAGCACCTCCGTTATCAGTTAAGCTATCAATTCTATCATTTCTAACTCCTAAAATTTCCTTTATTGAATATTCTACACTTTCTTTTTCTTCGAATGTAAGATTCAGTATTAGCTCGTTTGGCTTACCGATTGCATGAAGTGCAAGTGTTTTTTTGACTTCTTTAATAACTCCTGTAATTGCGGCTTTCTGAAGATCAGTTGTTGGAGAGTTTTGAAGACTGATCTTATCCCTTGCAATTTCGATCCCTTTAAAAATTGTATCTCCCATAAAAGTTTTTTTTTAAATGCATCTCAAAATTACGTACTGACCTTTTAATAGATGATAGGAGATATCTACGGTATGTTGATATCTTATAATTTGTTGAAATACTGTATTTTATCATTCTTTGACGGAAAGGATGGCCCTACGCTATTTGCCCATGTTGGTGTTCCCCCGTCTCGCCGTTGTTGTATATTTTAAGCCCGGTTTCTGATAAACTTTTAGTCTTCTAAGAGCAGATTATTTTATTTCGTCTTTTCAGTGCGGTTTTCCTTTCTTTACCCATGTATTCCGATATTCTACAAAGAAGTCTTTGCATACCTCTTTAGAGGAAAAATGCTGATTATCTTCTCTAACATAACCGTACCAATCCGAAAAACCGGAATCCGGTGCTACTGACGTTAGTTGATAAACTGTTTCATTACCTTTATTGTCTTGGGCTGCAGAAAATACATAGTTAAAGCCTGTTAACTTTTTCAATTCGGCTAATAAAGCCTTCCTTTAAAGTCAATTGTATTATTCATCCCTTAAAATTTTAGGTCAAAATTGCTCAAGTGGTTTTAAACGGAATGCCTTTATATTTCCACATTGTGGAAGTTTAGACATGGTTATGCTACCGTGAAAACCCGGATATTCAAGAAAATAGAATGTAAATTATTTTTCCCTACGTTGGTGTTCCCGGCAGCCGCGTCGTTGTTGAGTGTTTGCACCAACCCGTCCGACCAGGTCATCCGGGCGGGCAACCGAAGCATGGCAAAAGCTGCATAGCATCGTTGTAGTACAAGAGTGCGACGCAACAGATGCTTAATAGCACTACCAAAGCTAAGTACATCCACTTCATAACCCTATACCCTACGCCTTACACCAAACCTGATGGCTCATAGCTGAAAGCTGCTATATACCACTGTCCGGAACCCCTCAAAGACAGGTATCAGAAAAATGTTTTAATTATTGATGTGGTTTGTTCTATTTTTAACCCTTAAACTAACGATCACTATGCAACGCAGAAATTTTTTACAAAAAGGAATGCTGGCCGGCGCTTCTACTTTAATAGGAACGGCGGGATTTGCCACAGGAAATAAAAATGAGAAAGATGGCGGACCGCTGGCAGAAAAAACGTTTAACCTGAATTACGGACCGCATGACGGTATGTTTAAAAATAGCGGGGGCAATGATTTTATTGACCAGATCAAATATATGTACGACCAGGGCTTCCGTTCCATTGAAGATAATGGAATGACGGGACGGAGTGTTGAGCAGCAAACTAAAATAGGTGAAACGCTTACTAAGTTAGGAATGGCAATGGGCGTTTTTGTGGTGCCTAAAGGGGGTAACGGACAAAATACACTGGCTGCAGGCAAGCAGGAATATATAGATATTTTTTTAAAAGGCTGCCGCCAGTCGGTTGAGGTGGCCAAACGGGTTAACGCGAAATGGGTAACCGTAGTGCCCGGCGATTTTGAGCGGTATTTACCCATTGGTATCCAAACCGGTAATGTAATTGACGCGTTAAAAAGAGGCGCCGAAATTCTGGAGCCACACGGTATTATCATGGTGCTGGAACCGTTGAGCGATACACCCAATCTTTTTCTGCGCACATCAACGCAAACCTATGAGATTTGCAGGGGCGTAAACAGTCCTTCCTGTAAAATATTGTATGATATTTACCACATGCAGAAAAATGAAGGCAATCTTATTAAGCATATTGAATTAACCTGGAACGAGATCGCTTATTTCCAAATTGGCGACAATCCCGGCAGAAATGAGCCTACCACCGGGGAGATCAATTATAAGAATGTATTTAAATACATTTATGAAAAAGGATACCGTGGTGTTATGGGCATGGAGCACGGCAATTCCAAACCCGGCAAAGAAGGAGAACTGGCGCTGATAAAAGCATACAGGGAAAGCGATAATTTCCTGTAAGCAATGATAGCATTGAAAACCACGATAAGCGGAGGCTTATTTTTCCGCGTCTCCTGTCTCTTCTATATTTTCATCTTCCACGTTGGTCAACACCACATCCGACATCCGTTTCATAGGATTGGAACGGTTTTGGGCATATTCGTACTGCTGTTGTAAAATGTCAACAGCAGTATATATGGATTGCCGGAAGGAGGTTTCATCGGCTTTGTCTTTCCCGGCAATGTCAAAGGCAGTGCCATGGTCGGGAGAAGTTCTTACGCCCGGCAAACCCGCAGTATAATTAACACCTTCGCCTTTGGCCAGCGATTTGAAAGGGATCAGCCCCTGGTCGTGGTACATGGCTAATACCGCATCAAATTTTTCATAGCTGCCCCTCGCAAAAAAAGCGTCTGCGCTATAGGGGCCAAAAGCAAGTATATTATTGTGTTTGGCTTCCTTGATGGCCGGTTTTATGTGTTCTTCTTCCTCTTTACCAACAAGTCCTTCATCGCCTGCATGCGGGTTAAGTCCGAGTACGGCTATTTTAGGTTTATCTATTCCAAAATCTTTCTGCAGGCTTTCTTTTAAGATGAACAGTTTTTTAAGGATGGCCTGCCGTATGATGTGCTGGGCGATATCCTTTACGGGCACATGTTCCGTTACCAGCCCTACCCGCATATTATCGGCGCACATCAGCATCACTACATCATCTACAGCAAAAAACTGTTTTAAGAAAGGTGTATGCCCGCTGAAATTGAATTCGGGCGACTGTACATTTTTTTTATGGATAGGCGCTGTAACCAGTGCCTGTATATGTTTGGCTTTTAAGGCTTGTACCGCTGCCTGGAGCGATTTAACGGCATATCTTCCGCCAGCGTCTGTTAATTGGCCGGGCGTAATATTCACCTCTTCTTCCCAGCAGTTATATAAATTGATTTGCCGGGGGTAGGGTCTTGCCGGGTCCTTCAGGTTTTGAAAGCTGAAGCTGGCCTCTGGCAGTGTTTTCCTGTAAAAGTTAATGAGCTTGTTGGAAGCAAAAATTACGGGGGTGCAAACATCCAGTATCCTGGTGTCGGAAAAGGTTTTAATAATCAATTCTATTCCAATACCATTAATATCGCCGCAGGAAATACCAATAGCCGGTTTGCTGTTCTGAGTTGACATACTACGCTGGGTTAATGCGCGAATTTACGGTATTGTAACTGGTTTTCGTATTTTTAGGCCTTTCAATGTATACATTAAAGAAATCATTAGGCCAGCATTTCCTGCGCGATGAAAATATGGTGCTCAGGATCATAGCTGCATTGCAGGAACGGCCCTTCCGGCAATTGCTGGAAGTGGGCCCGGGTGGCGGGGCGCTTACAAAGCACCTTATTCAATTGCCCGGCATTGACTTTAAAGCCATAGAGCTGGATGAAGAAAAGATCCGCTTTCTTGAAAATACCTGGCCCGCGTTAAAGGGGAAACTCATTCATCAGGATATACTGGATGCGAACCAGCCTTTTGAAGGGAAATTTACTGTGGTGGGTAATTTCCCTTATAACATATCTTCGCAGATCCTTTTTAAAATATTAGACTGGAAAGCGGATGTGGAGGGTATGCTGGGCATGTTTCAGAAAGAAGTGGCGCAGCGCATCGCCTCAAAACCGGGTAATAAGGTATATGGTATACTGAGCGTGCTGGTACAGGCTTTTTTTGAGGTAGAATATTTGTTTGAGGTGCATGAACAATGTTTTACACCACCGCCAAAAGTAAAGAGCGCTGTTATCCGGTTAACGCCAAAAACCGAACCGCTCCATATCCATAATGAAAAGCAATTCTTTTTGCTGGTAAAAACGGCGTTCAATCAAAGACGCAAAACCCTGCGCAATGCCGTTAGGAATTTGTTTGATGAGGAAACACTGAAAAAACCGGTTTTTGATAAAAGAGCAGAGCAGTTGAGTGTGACTGATTTTGTGGAGTTGGGATTTATGATGAAATGAGTGGTAAGTAGTAAGTGGAAAGTGGTAAGTGGGCAGTTGTCAGGTGTAAGGGGATTCCCTGCGACTTGCAACCTGTAACCTGCAACCTTCTCTTCTCACTATTCACCACTCCCTAATTTAAATATATGAGAAAAGTAATCGTTACCGCCAAAGTGCATCCGTATCTCTTAGACACCTTGCAACAAAAGCACTATACTGTTGTGTATGCGCCGCAGATCACCTATGAAGAGCTGAGTGGTGGGATAAAAGACATTGAAGGCTTAATTGTTACCACCCGGCTCAAAATTGACCGTGCCATATTAGATAAGGCGCCGCATTTAAAATGGATCGGCCGTTTGGGCAGTGGCATGGAGCTGATAGATGTGGCCTATGCTGAAAGCAGAGGCATACAATGCGAAAGCAGTCCCGAAGGGAACCGCAATGCGGTGGGCGAGCATGTTTTGGGCGTACTGCTGGGTTTGATGAATAAAATTTGCAGCAGCAGGCAGGAAGTAGCGGATGGCAAATGGATAAGAGATGCCAACAGGGGAACGGAACTTACCGGCAAAACAGTGGGCATTATAGGTTTTGGCAATGCGGGGGGCGCCTTTGCCAGGCTGTTATCTTCCTTTGATGTGGAAATACTGGCTTACGATAAATATAAATTTGGTTTTGCCGCAGGTAAAATACATGAAGCCGGCCCGGAACAAATAGCGCGTTACGCAGATGTAATAAGCATGCATGTGCCTTTAACAGATGAAACCTTTCATATGGCAGATGACGCCTTCTTTTCATCTCTTCAGAAAACCCCCTGGTTCCTGAATGCCTGCCGCGGAAAGGTGCACGACACCAGGGCTGTTATTAATGCCCTGAAAACCGGTAAAATTGCAGGGGCAGGATTGGATGTGCTGGAAAATGAAAAGTTAGACACTTATAGCCCTGAAGAAAAAGAACAAATGACCTGGCTGCTGGCGCAGCCCAATGTAACTTTAACCCCCCATATTGCAGGCTACAGCCACGAAGCTTTTTTTAAAATGTCGAAAGTGATATTGGAAAAGCTGAAAGTGTAAAGCTGAATATTTGCAGGCTACAGCTTTGTTTGGCATGATTTTTTTGCTATTTTTGCCATATACATAATGGCAACGCTTCAGACAACCGTTTGGAGCGTTGTTATTTTTTTTATTTTAACAATCTAAAACGGAGTCAGCCATGAGTGAAGTAATGTACGTTACCGCCGAAACACTGGAACAACTGAAAAGCGAGCTGCAGAAGATGAGAAGTGTGGAGAGGCCTGCTGCTTCAAGAGCTATTGCGGAAGCCCGTGAAAAAGGTGATTTGAAGGAAAATGCCGAATATGATGCCGCCAAAGAGGCGCAGGGAATGCTGGAAGCCAGGATCGCCAAGCTGGAAGGCGAAATTGCCAATGCACGTATTATTGAGATAGACAGCATTGATACCAGTAAAGTGAGCATACTCACCAAAGTAACTTTAACCAATCTCAATACAAAGAAAACCGTAACCTACCAGGTGGTTTCCGAAAAGGAAGCCGATCTTAAAGTGGGAAAAATTTCAGTAACCTCTCCCATAGGCCGGGGCATTTTGGGGAAGCAGGTGGGTGAAGTGGCAGAGGTAAAAGCACCCGCAGGCTTATTGAAATTCAAAATAGAAGAGATTGCTATTTAATAGAATACATTCATGAAAAAGGTATACAAAGAAGCGGGTAACACCGCTTTTTTTGTGGGGTAAAGCTTGCCTTTTGTATTATGCCTGGATTTTGGTACGGGTGGAATTCGTCTCCGCAATGAAACGACACACCAGGCAGTTTAACATCTTACCTATTTTCAATAAGGTAGCCGTTTGGATATTTTATATATCATGTTGCGGCTTTATTCTATGCAAATAGAGTTCAACCTTAAAAAATTCTTGCATATAGTGGTAGAAAATATATAATTTGTGTCACTCATATACCGAACTGCTGCTGAAAAAGATTGTAACCATATTCATGCTTGCTGTATACCTGTTTAATTTGACAGGTTATTCCCTCCTTTTCCGGTTGCTCATCAATCACAGCAACAAGCAAGCCGCTACTGTAATCAATAAAGGGATTTATTCGGATGATGAGCTGTTACATATAAAAATACCGGTACTGCTACCCTATAGCACCAGTTGGAGCGATTATGAGCGGTACGATGGAGAAGTGGAGTATAAGGGCATCTATTACAAATACGTAAAACGTAAAATATATAACGATACCCTTCACCTGCTTTGTTTACCCGATTTTAAGCGTACCCGTTTGCAAAGCGCTGAAAGTAATTATGCCCGGCAGGTAAATAATGTGGGCGCTTCTTCCAATGAAAGAACAACGAGCCTGGCCAAAAAGAATACACCGGCATCCGAGTATGAGCAACCTAAATTCTCTTACGCATTGTCACCCATAATTTTATCCTTGCCTTCATTCCCTGTTTTCTTCTCTGTTTTTTTATCAGATGCAGACAGGGACTCTTTGATCCAGCCTCCCGATAACATAGTATAATAATTTATTTCTTATGCTGCTTTTGTTTCGTAAACACTAACGGCTGCAGTTCTGTTCATTATGCCTGATGTGGAAACTGTGCGATGTGGAATACTTGTATTCAATCAATTCCGAATATTATCATGCCTTATATAACATTGGAACCTCACCTGCCGGGTATTACCGGCCTGCTGGAATATCGTAAAGATTCAGCGCAGCCTATCCGGGAACTAACACAGTTCCTGCTCCGCGGACCTTCCTCTTTATCGGAAGGAGAAAGAGAGCTCATTGCTTCCATAGTAAGCTCCGGTAATGAATGCCGGTTTTGCACTACAGCGCATACCGCTGCCGCCAATTTGCTTTTGGGTGAAAATGAAACTTCGGCCCGGGTGCTTGAAGATATTGCTACAGCGCCTGTAAGTAATAAAATGAAAGCCTTATTAACGATTGCGGCCCAGGTGCGGGAAAGCGGTAAGCAGGTAACCGGGGATGCCATTGCCGCGGCAAAACTGGCGGGAGCTACAGACATTGAAATTCATGATACCGTACTTATTGCCGCATTGTTTTGCCTGTATAACCGCTATGTTGACGGACTCAACACTTTTACGCCGGCTGATCCGCAGTACTATGTCAACCTTGCCGACCGTATTGTACATCATGGTTATACCCGTCTTCCGGAAGGGTACGATCATTTAAAAAAAACCATTCCTTCATAAATGTTACAACCAACTGCAATGAAAAATTTTCTTATTATAGTTCTGTTATTCGTTTCTACCGGTCTATTTGCCCAACAGGTAAAAATTACAGGCACGGTAACTGCTTCAAATTCGGGTGAGCCTGTTGAAGGAGCCAGCATCAGCGTTAAAGATAAGATCAGCGGCTCCGTTACGGATTCAAAAGGAACTTTCACACTTTCGCTATCTAAAATCAAATTGCCTTTTACCATTATCATTTCCGCAGCCGGTTATGTTGATGAAATAGTTGAAATAACCGGAGACCAGCAAAATATAAATGTGAAGCTGCAACAAAGGGAAGGCTGGCTGAATGAAGTTGTTTTTGCTGCATCCCGGGTGCAGGAAAGCATTCTTCGTTCGCCCGTAAGCATTGAAAAAATGAACCAGAAGGCGATCAGGGAAAATCCTTCCTTCTCCTTTTACGACGGGGTACAAAATCTCAAGTCGGTTGAGGCTGTTACCAGCAGCGTTACCTATAAGCAAATCAATACCCGCGGCTTTAATAATACAGGCAACCAGCGCTTCCTGCAGCTGATTGATGGCGTAGATAACCAAACACCCGGTTTGAACTTCCCTGTGGGTAACCAGTTTGGCGTTTCTGATCTTGATGTTGAAAGCGTTGAAATTATTCCGGGCGCTGCTTCCGCTTTGTATGGCCCTATTGCTTTTAACGGCGTGCTGATGATGCATACCAAAGATCCCTTTCAATACCAGGGCTTGTCGCTGCAGGCCAAAACCGGTATCAATCATATAGGCGAAGATGATGTTAAACCACACGGCTTATACGATTTTGCTTTGCGTTATGCAAAAGCGTTCAACAACCGTTTCGCATTTAAAATAAATGCCGCTTACCTGGGCGGGCTCGACTGGTATGCGAACAATTATGATGATGTAGATCCGCAAACGCCAGAAAATTTACGCGGACCCAATAATCCTGCAAGGGATGCCGTGAATATATACGGCGATGAAGTAGTGCGTACCATTGAAGGTATCGGTCGTATATCAAGAACCGGTTATGAAGAAAAATACCTGATGAACTACAACGTGTACAGCCTTAAATTAAACGGATCGGTGCATTACCGCATTAATAATAATATGGAACTTTCTTACCAGTATGATTATGGCAAAGGAACCGCCAGTTATACGGGCAGCAGCCGTTTCGATCTGAATAATTTTGTGCTGCAAAGGCACCGCGCCGAGTTGAAGGGCAGCAATTATTTTTTGCGTAGCTATGCCGTTATTGAAAACTCGCACGATTCCTATAATACCCGTTCGCTCGCACAGTTCATTAACCGTACCTGGGTAAAAGACCTTGCAGGCAATACCGTAGCGCCCAACCTGGCTGATGATACATGGTTTGAAAGATACACGGCGGCATATAATGGTGATATTGGAAGTGTAGCCGCGGCTAATCACACTGCCGCGAGGGCTTTTGCCGATGAAGGAAAGCTGGCGCCGGGGAGCGGGGCTTTTGAAGCGGCTAAAGACAATCTGATCCATAACTATGGATTAAGCGGTGCTGGTGTTTTCAGCAACAGCAAGTATTACCATACCGAAGGACAGTATGATTTCAGCGATAATATCAAAATATTTGAACTGCTGGCCGGCGGCAACTTCCGCTATTACCACATGTTCACCAACGGTTCTTTGTTTGATGACAAAGACCAGGATATTACCATTAAAGAATATGGCGCCTTTGTGCAGGTGGCTAAAAAATTATTCGATGACAGGCTGAAAATAACCGGTTCGGTACGCTACGATAAAAATGAAAATTTTAAAGGCAGCTTTACGCCCCGCATATCGGGTGTGTACACGGTTGCAAAGAATCATAATTTCCGCGCTTCTTATCAAACCGGCTTCAGAAATCCTACGCCTGTTGACTTATATATTCACCTTAACGTGGGCCCTATCACTATTCTTGGCGGAGCGCCCGATAACAGTAAGGGCATGAATGTGTATGAAAATTCCTTCACCGCTTCTTCGGTGGGCGCCTTTGGCGCTGCTTTCGGGCAGGCAATGGGCAATGGTACCCCTTTCCCGCAGGCGATAGCTGAAAACAAAGGGTTACTGGAGAAATCGGATGTATCCTATATTAAACCCGAAAAGCAGAAAGCATTTGAAATAGGATATAAGGGGCTTATTAATAATAAGCTGATGATAGACCTTAATTATTATTACAGCACTTATACCGACTTTATTATTAATACAGTGGTCATCCGCCCGGAACATACCATATTGGCAGGCGATGGTACAGTCAGCAATGAAGCTGCCATGGATATACCCAACGGCGATATCCAGGTTTTTCAATTGTATACCAATGCATCAGATAAAGTATCATCGCAGGGTATTTCGGCAGGGCTTACCTGGATGATGAACCGGGGATATACAGCAGGGGCCAATATTACCTGGGCCGATTTTAACCTGAAAGATGCCAATCCCAATAATATCCCTGCTTTCAATACGCCCGAATATACTACCAATGTAACTTTTGGAAACAGCAATGTGTACAGGAACTTTGGCTTTAACCTGGCATGGCACTGGCAGGATGCGTTTGACTGGTACGGGACCTTCAATGGCAACCGCCCCGGCCGCATCAATGCCTATTCGCAGCTTGATCTGCAGGTCAACAAAAAAATACCTTCCGCCAATGCTATAGTAAAGCTGGGGGGCAGTAATATTTTAAACCACAGGGTATACCAGGCTTTTGGATCTCCCAGTGTTGGAGCGCTGTATTACGTATCGGTTGTATTTGACGGATTATTGAATAAATAAATAACAGGTAATGAAGAACGGCATAGCCAATAACGAAGCGCAAAAAATAACTGCGTATCTCTGGGTATTGTTTGGAGTGTGTTTTATCAGCAGCGCCTTTGGGGGTACGGTATCTACCTTAATGTCGGTTTACCTCCCTGTTGTAATTAAGGATGTACAACTGTCATCAGACACCGGCGAACATGCCCGCATCAGCGCTTACATCAATGCGGTATTCATTTTTGGATGGGCCATTGGCGGCTTTGCATGGGGGGTGATCAGCGACCGGATAGGCAGAAAAAAAGCATTGCTGCTTGCTATAGGATGTTATGCGGTGTTTACTATTTTAACCGGCATGCTGCCCAACTGGTGGAGCATTGTATTGTGCAGGGTGTTGAGCGGGTTTGGCGTAGGAGGCGTGCTGGTAATTGGATTTACTTTCATAAGCGAAGTATGGCCCTCAAAAAGTAAAGCCGTTTTCATGGGTATTTTGTCTATTGCTTTTCCTGTGGGCATTTTTTCTGCCGGTTTAATTAATTATATGGTATCATCGTGGCAACAGGCTTTTTTATCAGGGTTTGTACCATTGATCCTCGCTATCGCAGGGATATGGATCATAAAAGAATCAGCAAACTGGAAAACAAGCAAGCAGCAGATCCTGCAAAACAATAACCCCGCTGAAAGCCTTTTTTCACCGGCATTCCGGAAAGATCTGCTGATCGGATCCGTCACTTTTGGTTCTATGTTAATTGGCTTGTGGGCAATTTTTTCGTGGCTGCCTACCTGGGTACAAAGCTTAATTACAGATTCCAATGGGCAGAAGGAAAGAGGTTTAACCATGATGCTGCTGGGCATGGGCGGCTTAACAGGCGGTTTTTTCTCGGGTTGGTTCCTGAATGCTGTGGGTACACGAAAAGCGATGCTCATGTGCTTTGCGGTGTGTTCGGTGCTGTCTTTTGTACTGTTTAAAACCAATACGGTCTTTACACCCTTAGTGTATATAGAAACGGGCATTCTCGCTTTTTTCTTTGGCATAAGCCAGGGTGTGCTGTCTTATTATATACCGCAGCTTTTTCCTACGGGCATCAGGGCAACAGCAACGGGTTTTTGTTTTAATATAGGCCGGTTGTTTACCGGCACGGCTGTTTTGTTCGTAGGCATACTGGTAACGGTGCTGGGCGGTTATGGCAATGCCATATACCTGTTTTCACTGGTGTTTATAGTAGGATTGCTTGTGGTATTACTGATCAGAAAGATGGAGCATAAACTTGTTTAAATCAGCTTAAAAATTATTAACCAATGGCACACATCAACGTTCCGGAAGGCGTACCCGGTATAAGAAGCCTGGTAATGTTCCGGCCCGAAACCGGAAAACACTTATACCAACTGGCACAGGTGCTGCTGCGGGAAGATTCCCCGCTAACCCCGGCCGACAGGGAACTGATAGCGGCTTACGTATCGCACAGGAACAATTGCATGTTTTGCAGGAACAGTCATGCTGCCGCTGCAAGATGTTTGTATGAAGAGAAAGCAGCAGCTGTTGATGAAGTCTTTTTAGATATGCAAAATGCCCCTGTAGGTGAAAAATTAAAGGCTTTACTCAACATAGCAGGTAAGGTGCAGATCAGTGGCAAAGCGGTTACTGCCGAAGACATTGAAGCGGCAAGACAATTGGGCGCCGGCGACAGGGAGATACACGACACGGTTTTAATAGCGGCTGCTTTCTGCATGTTCAACCGGTATGTGGACGGACTGGCAAGCTTTACACCAACTAACGCAGATGAATATGCGGAGATGGGAAAAAGAATGGTAGAAAAGGGGTATGTGCTGCCGGGGCAGCCAGGATGAAATGCATGGGCTGCCATCTGCATAGATCATATTCATTGAATAAATTAAAACAAAAATGTTATGAAAATCAGAACAGAACCAATAGGAAGCATTCCCCGGCCGGTTGCATTGATTGAAGGAATGGCAGCGCATGCAAATGGTGATCTTGATGAAAAGGGGTTGAGTAAATTATTTGAATCGGCTATAACGGATACCATAAAACGTTTTGAAGCTACAGGTTCTCCTGTAATTACAGATGGGGAGCAAAGCAAACCCAGTTTTGCTACTTACCCCATTGCAGGCATGAAGCAACTCGATCCTAATGGAGTTATTATTCCTTTTGCTGACGGGCATATCCGCCAGTTACCTAAAATCACAGGAGGACCTTTTCGTTACCAGGTATACGCCAGTACATATCTCGAAAAAGCAAAAAAAATGACGAACCTGCCGGTTAAACAGGCGGTCATTGCTGTATCGGCAATAAGTTTATTGTATCCGCAGGAAGGTATTGAAGGGTACACGCATGATCAATTCATAAATGACTTACTGAATGAAGCGGAGACGGATATAAGAAGAAGCCTTAACAGCGGCGCGTATAATGTACAGATTGATTTTACGGAAGCCCGGTTAGCATTGAAATTAGACCCTTCCGGCAATTTGCTGAAATCATTTATCGCTCTCAATAACAAGGTACTTACAAGGTTTACAAAGGAAGAGCGCCAAAAAATAGGTGTTCATTCCTGTCCCGGAGGAGATCATGATTCAACGCACAGTGCAGACATATCCTATGCTGATCTCTTGCCTTTGCTGTTCGGGTTACAGGCTGGTAATTTTTACCTGGAATACGCCGGCGAAAGAGACAAGTCTTCCGTGCTGGCAGTTATTAAAGAAAATCTCCGGCCGGGGCAAACAGTTTTTCTGGGTGTTACCAATGTGCTCGATCCGGGGATAGAAACTCCTGAAGAAATAAGGGACCGCATATTGGAAGCCGCGGCAGTGATTCCTGTTTCACAGATCGGTACAACAGATGACTGCGGCTTTTCGCCATTTGCAGATGATACTTCTACATCGAGAGACATTGCATTCAGCAAGATAAAAGCACGTATTGACGGTACCCGCCTGGCGGAGGCAGTACTCAACAAAAAATAATTTGATCTTATGGCACATATTAATTTAAACAACAACTTGCCGGGTATTAGAGGCCCCATGGCATACCGGCCGGAAACAGCAAAGCCCCTGAATGAATTGGCGGAAACATTACTGCGTGATGACAATAATACGCTGAGCAGGGGCGATAGAGAACTGATCGGGACTTATGTATCTTACCTCAATGATTGCTTTTTTTGCCAGAATGTGCATGGCGCGATGGCGCAGCATTATATGCAATGTGATATGCAATTCATTGACAGTATAAAACACGATTTCACCACTGCCGCTATTTCGGATAAAATGAAATCCCTGCTGGCCATTGCCGCGGCTGTGCAAAAAAGTGGTAAACATGTAACTGCTGCATTAATTGAGCAGGCTAAGGAACAGGAAGCCACCGACAGGGAAATACATGACGCGGTATTGATCGCTGCCGCTTTTTGCATGTTTAACCGGTATGTGGACGGATTGGGCACTGCCGCGCCGCAAGACAGGCAGTTGTATATTAACCGTGCGCCGCAAAGGGCGGAGGAGGGATATGCGGGACTTGATCTGTATAAATAGGTATCAAATGTAAAATCCGGGGGAGGCTATCAGCAATCGGCTATGAGCAATACAAGTAAGAAGGAGTAGCCGTTCTGTCGTTAATAGTATCTCAACTGATAGCTGAAGGCTGATTGCCAGATAAAGCCTCTGTACCGTGGGAATACCCGTCCGCCCGTAATAGCGTATTTCATACATAGTATTTGCATAATTTTGCTGCATGACCATCTTTTCAAAAATCATAGCAGGCGAAATTCCTTCTTATAAAATAGCGGAGAATGAAAAATGCTATGCTTTCTTAGATATATTTCCATTGGTGAAAGGGCATACATTGGTAATTCCCAAAATGGAAGTTGATAACCTTTTCGATCTTCCCCTGGATTATTTAAGTGAGCTGCTGGTTTTTGCGCAGCCCATTGCCAAAGCCATTGAACGCTCTTTTCGTTGTAACCGCTGCGGCATCAGCGTTGTAGGTTTGGAAGTGCCGCATGCGCATATTCACCTGGTGCCCATCAACAGCATGGACGACCTCAATTTTACAAGGGGTAAGCTAAAACTATCGCAGGATGAATTAAAGGAAGCGCAGCAAAAGATATTATCAAATTTAACGAACCCACCCGGTAAGTAAGCATTTACAGGTTTTACGAGTGCTAAGTCAGGCAAATTACGCCTGTATATTATCGTGAAAAGTAAAAGGAGTGTTTCAATTCTCAGGTTTCAGGTTGGGCGCATTTCAAATTTTCGCAGGTAGGTGGCGACACCCACCTGTAGAACCCGCTACCGGTCGGTGTTTCACCGACCGGAAAGTTGTACATGGAGCGAAAAAATGAAATACGCCCTTTCAGGTTTGACACAGCAGTAGTACTTTAATTAACCTAACTTTAAGGTACCGCTAAAACCAGGCAAATGAAATATCTCTTTGTTTTTAGCACTGCTTTCCTCGTCTTATATTTAACCTCATGTGCTAACAATGCAAAAACCAACATGCAACAACAGCAACAAATTACAGAAGAGCTTACTCAAATAACAAGGCTGCTCCGCGATAGCAGCTTCGCGCTGAACATGGCAAAAAACCAGGAAGCTGCTTACTACAAGGCGCAGGGTGAACCGGCGCCGGAATTTTTACCTGAAAATGGGGAAGCAGGCACGGTAGAAAAAAGTATAAGAGACGAAAAGATTGCAACCAGCATAGCGGCCTTTTATGCACTGGAATGTGCTGTTGGTGCATTAATGGAACAGGAAGGCGGAACGCCGTTGGAGTGGCTGAATAAAATAAAAACAAACCAATTGGATTCCTCCGGGGTGTTATTGGTAAACCGCTTTGCCAATGCTACCTGGAAAGCGGGTCAACCCTTTCGCGGGCTGGAACGTATTACACGCGAGGTTTTTGTTTCGCCGGTATTTCTACCGGAAGCTGAAGTAAAAAAAGATTACGATCAGGTATCCGCTGCTGCAGAGAAATTGACGGAAGCCATGCGGGATGTGAAGGACGCATCAAAAGAAAACCAATTACAAAAGCTGAAGGCGTTGCTGCAGGATAAATCATTTGCGCTGGAGATGGCGCAGCATATGGAAGCCGCATACTATACCGCGCAGCAACAGGAAGCACCTGTTTTTTTGAAACCTGGTGAAGATACCGCCACTATTACCAAAAGCCTGAAAGAGGAAAAGGTAGCTACGAATATAGCCGGTTTCTATGCCCTGGAATGCGGACTGAGCTACCTGGCAACGGCACAGCAAAAATTGCCATCCGTAGTGCTCCAGGCTATAGTAAATGATAGCCTTGATGCAAAAAACAAAAAGCTGTTTGAACGTTTTGCCAACGCTACCTGGAAAGCGGGCCAGCCCTTCAGGGGTTTGGACAGGATCACCAGGGAGGTATTTATTCCTTTTGACCTGCTCTCAAAAGAAGCGCAGGAAAAAGACTGGGTACAGGTTAAAGCGGCTGCGGAAAAATTGCTGCAATCTTTATAATCACTCCACTGAATGCTTTAAAATAATCTTCTCATAGCCAATGTAAAACCATTGCAATTGGTTTTGCATTTTAGCAAGATTTAAATAACCTGTTTTATTACCTTTTTAATAGTCCCGCAGCCGTAAAATATATCAATCCCACCGTTGAATAAATACCATTAAATAAAAATGGCGCTAATCATTAATTCTGTATTCGAAATACATTTTTTTATTTTAAACGCCGGGTTATGAAAAGGGTATCATTGTTTTTAATTGTATGCATATTCTCTTTTAGCTGTAAAAAGAATAAGGTTGTCCAACCTCTTTTAGAACATTATCCGCAATCGTGGATATTTACTATTGACTACTCAAATGACGAATATCTTTATTTCTATACAAAGCCCAATAACATGTACACGGATAATATTCAAAAATCCTATTCTTTAGCCGAGTTGGAAAAAGATGTGGATTGCAGGTTTTATCTTAACCTCACCAGGGGCGCAGATGGTAAAGAATACGTTTCTATTCAGTTGGACAACAATAAACACAAATGGCTATTTGCAGGCGAGTCATCTAACCGGCAGGAAAAACACATGGGTGTATCCAACAGGCAAAGTGAAATAAATTTGGATAATGATGAATATAATTACATGTTCAAAATACACAAAATTGATCATTCCAGTGGCGTAAAAACAGTTGCGATTGAAAGCGTAGCTTACCCTGGTTATTTTATTTCATCTGCTCCTCCGGGGTTTAACTATGCTAAAAATCAGCTCACGCTTGAGCAGGCAAGTGGCGCTGAAAATGCTACTGCCTGGCAATGCAGGTAGTGTTGCGGGATGCTTGCAAAATGTTTATATTAGTATTAGTTGAAGCGGTTTCCACTATACAGGTTATTCTTTTTGTTACTGGCGCATTGCATCGGGAACGAAGCTGTGGCACAGCCGGCCGAAAGGTATACCTATCAATACCTAACCACCGCCGACGGGTTGCCTTCATCTGAAATTATTTGCCTTCTCAAAGATCAAAGCGGTTTTCTCTGGTTAGGTACTACCGCAGGTATGAGCCGGTATGATGGATATGCATTTCAAAACTACACCTATGCATTATCACAGGAGTTGATTGGACATGTGAATGTGATAAGGATGGATGCCGCGGGCAGGCTATGGATTGGGAGCACAGCAGGTTTGTATTACCATGAGGGTAGTAGCATTATTAAGTTAAGCGCAGCATCAACAGAAGCCATGAGCGTTAATGATATTTTTATTGAAGGCGACACTACTGTCTGGCTTGCTACAGAAAACGGACCCGCTAAATTATCTGTTAAACAAATTGATTTTACCGGGAAGCGGAAAACTTCGCTTGAACAGAATATTTTAAGCGGATGGATTTGTCCGGAAGATTCTATAGACCAGCGAAGCGTTTTTCTTATAGGCAGATCCGGCGATGGAGCGGTATTTTTTTCCGGGCGAAACGATCTGTTCCGGCTGATGAACGGTCAGATAGAAAAGTTATATACTACTGCCCGAAAAAGAGATCAGATACAATCTATTTTCCCGGTGTCTCACTCAAAAATATTTTTTGACGGCGCCTCTACCGAAATGAATCTTTTTGAAAGGGGAACAGTCACTGCCATTCCTTATAAGAAATTTTATCAGCGCGATGTGCAACAAGGTTTACCGGGTTTGTGGTACGTAGGCACAAGGGGCGCATTTTATTTTCATCCGGAAACGGCTACTGCTTCTATGCATTTGAGCTTTTCCGATGCTTACACTATCTGGCCTTCGGCGGTTCTGCAGGATATTGATTTCCTATGGGTAGCAACCCATGATGGGCTGGTAAAACTGAGGCCTGTAATTTTTTCAAAGCCGGTAGTAAACGATTTTTATTCGTTGCTCGAAAAGAAAAATGGCACCCTATTAATTGGCGCCAACAGGGGATTTATTTTTGAGCGCAGCAGCGATTCTTTAATATACTATCAACAACACGTAGTTCCCGATGCTGAAGTGAGGGCAATGTATGAAGATGAACAAGGGAGTATATGGACTGGCACTGGTTACCAGGGACTGGTATTATTAAACAATGATACGCAGAGGCACTTCACGAAGGCGGATGGCTTGCACAGCAATTCATTGCTCTGCTTTAGCAAAACAGGTAATGGCGGCTTTTATGCAGCAGGAGATCGTGGCGTAACCAGGATCAATATTGATCAAAAAAAATCAATCTCTTTTACACCATATTTTTATTCACCCAATGTATCACGGCACGCAAAATTTTTTTCTATGATAGAGTCGCCGGATGGCGTGTTGTGGATGGGTGGAGAAGAAGGCCTGGTTTACCTGCAAAACGACTCGCTGCATTCTTTTACCATTGGCGGAAAAAAATATGCAATACAGTATATGATAAAAGACAGAACAGGAAATGTGTGGATAGCAACTGCGGGCAATGGTATACTGGTATGTCGTTTTAATGCTGTAAACATGCTGGAAGTAGTGCGGCAATACAGTGAAGCTGATGGTTTAAATAGCCTGCATTATTTAACGCTGCTTGCCGATGAAAACAACAATATATGGGCAGGAAGTTCGAAAGGCATTTCGGTTATAGGGCGTGCTGGTAAATTTACCGGAAGGGTAATGAACTTTGATACGGTTGATGGTTTTATCAGGCCGGGATACAGCTATATGCGCCTTTTGCAATCTCGCGATGGCAATATTCATGTAGTAACCACTTATGGTGCAAGTGTTTTTAATCCGTACACTATTCCACTGCCTGATGTGCCGCCGGTGGTTTACATCAGCAGCGTAACGCAGGCGCGCAGCAATGGAAAGGCTGCAACGGAGGAATTACAACAAACGGAAAAAGAACATTGGTTTAGTTATGTTCAAAATTCATTTAAATTTCGGTTTATAGCACTGGATTACTCAAATCCTGAAGGGCTGCGCTATTATTACCGGCTTAAGGGAATTGATACAGTATGGATAAATAGCGGAAAGCTGCGTGACGTGAGTTTTGAAAATCTTCCTCATGGAAATTATTCCTTTGAAGTAAAAGCCCTGAACAGCAAAGGAACCTGGAGCACCAATAACGCGGTATACGCCTTTGTAATCGCCATGCCTTTCTGGAAAACATGGTGGTTTTTACTACTGGTATTATTATCTGGCGCGGCGCTGATTACTTTATTGGTGAGAACAAGAATACGCAGGGTAAGAACAAAAGCCGAAGCAGAAGCCGTGATGCAGCAACGCAGAGCATCTGTTTACAAGGAACAGTTGGAGATAGAACAGATAATCAATCATTTTGCCGCTTCTATGAATGGTCTTCGAAGTGTAGACGATATACTTTGGGACGTGGCGAAAAACTGTATTTCAAAATTGCGCTTTGAGGATTGTATTATTTACATGAAAGAAGGTAAAGATGACTTATTGATTCAAAAGGCAGCCTGGGGTCCCAAGATGACGGCTGAAAATACCATCGGGCAACCGATTGAAATTAAACCCGGTCATGGCATTGTAGGAAGTGTGGCACTGACAGGCAAGGCAGAGATTGTTAATGATACCACTATTGATGACCGTTATATAGTAGATGATGTAAGGCGAATGTCAGAAATAACAGTTCCCATCATCAGCGATGGAGAAGTAATTGGTATTATTGACAGTGAGCATTCAAAAAAGAATTTTTATACCGACAGGCATTTACAGATTCTTGCTACCATATCCGCACTCTGCGCTGTAAAAATTAAAACGATAATGACAGAACAGCAGATGATGGAAAAAGAAATGGAAGTATTACGCCTTAGCAAGGACTTCGCCACCTCACAGTTAACAGCATTGCGGATGCAGATGAATCCGCATTTTATTTTCAATGCGCTCAACAGTGTGCAACATTATATACTCAAGGGTGATGTAGTTGAGGCTACTAAGTATCTTTCCCGGTTTTCAAAACTACAAAGAGAGATACTGCATTTCGGCACTCAGCAATTTATTAGTCTGCAGGTGGAAATGGATATGCTGAACCGTTACCTTGAACTGGAGCAAAATCGTTTCGGCGATAGTTTTACTTACAGCATACAAACCACAGATGAAGTAGAACCAGAAGAGATAAGGATACCACCCATGATGCTACAGCCGTTTGTAGAAAATGCCATATGGCATGGATTGATGCCGAAAGAAAATGATCGTTCACTGAATATTTCCTTTGGACTGTATGATGATGATATATTACTTGCCACTTTAAGAGACAATGGCATCGGCAGAGCTACATCGGCTAAATTGCGCCTGGGTATGGGAGGAAATGCTTCAACTCACCAATCCCGTGGAATGTCTATTGTGCAGGAGCGGCTTCGCCTGCTGCAACAGCAGTATGGTAAACCATTTGATATAAAGATAACTGATATTACGGCTGTTGACGGAACAGTAACCGGTACACAGGTAGTGCTGAAAATATATATTGGAGATAAAAATTTATGAGCAGTATAAAAGCTTTGATTATTGATGATGAAGCAACAGCTATCGAAACGCTTTCGCTGATGTGCCATCACTATATTCCTGAAATAACCGCATTAGAAACAACTACAAATCCGGCAGAAGGCATACTGCTCATCCGGAATTTCAATCCCGATATTTTATTTATTGACATACAGATGCCGCGCATGAGCGGATTCGATCTGCTGAGGCAAGTGCCTGATCCGGAGTTCGGTATTGTTTTTACCACTGCGCATGATGAATACGCCATTGATGCTATTCGCTTCAGTGCATTAGACTACCTGCTTAAGCCAATTGATGCGGAGGAACTTCGTAATGCCTTTGACCGGTATATGTTAAAAAAAAGAAATCTGCAGACTGATAAATCATTGTATAAAAATTTTATGCATAACCTGCAGGTAAAAAACACGGCCGATTTCAAACTGGCACTACCCACACTGCAGGGAACATTTTTTTATAAGCCGGAACAGATCATCCGCCTGGAAGGCGAAGGAAATTATACCCGTTTTTCCTTTACTGACGGGCATTCATTACTTGTAGCATATACTTTAAAGAACTATGAGGTAATGCTTACAGCTCAGGGATTTCTACGGGTGCACAAATCACATCTTGTAAATGCCGCTCATGTAAAAAGCTATAAGGATAATGCCTTAATTATGGCCGACCAGTCCACCGTTGAAATATCGCGCAGAAGAAAGGAGGATGTTTTGGAAGCGCTTAAAAAAAATGTTTGATGACAATAAAATTAATGACCTCTATGTACAATTTGTCATATGCCGAACTTAGTGTTTTAATCAACCTGTCTTTAACTGGAAAGCGGGCCAGCCTTTCAGGGGGTTGGACAGGATTACGAGAGACGTGTTTATGCCATTTGATCTTCTCTCTAAAGAAGAACAGGAAAAAGACTGGGTGCAGGTTAAAGCGGCTGCGGAAAAATTGCTTCAATCGCTTTCTTTATAACCATTTA